>CANQEF010000023.1 GCA_947594675.1 uncultured Bacilli bacterium | reverse complement strand
TTGAGGTAAATGTTAATTAAATAATAAAAAATATGGTAAATAAAAAGTTTGAAATCGCTTTAAAGACCGGACCATTTAGATTATGAAAAACTGAATAAGAATTTAATTTCTATTCAGTTTTTTTAGCTTTAATACTTTTATAACACGAATCATACCATTTGTTTTTACTTGATTCAAAAGAAACTAAAGATATAGAAAAGCTTTTCAAAATTTCCAATTTTCTTTTAAAGTTTCCCTAAAAATTCCAAAATTAAAAATTTCCACTAAAATTATCAACAAAAGTCATATTTTTAAAAAACAGTAAAAAACTAACTTCTAATGTAATGAGTGTTTATAAATAAAATAATTAAATAAATAATAATAAAAATTATGACAAGTATAATAGATAAAAATACATTTAATTTGCTACAATCATTTTCTTTTAAGATAGTCTTTTTTCCTCTTGCTATTTTTCTATTTAATAATTTCAAGTAAATTTCGTTAGCCATTATAATATAGAATAATCTAGAAATTAAAAAAGTAACTATCATAACTGGTATGTTAAAATTTAAATAAAAACTTAGTAGGTAAGTATTAAGAAAAGTTTGAGCAATTACCCTTGATTTAAAAATTACATAGAGATCTAAAAAAGTAAGAATAGTCCCTAAAACAAAATAATTACGATAACTAAAATAAAGAGGTCCCAAGAAAAAAATAGTTTTAGTATTCGTATTATGAATGACTGTTTCAAAATCATTTCCTAAATATTTTTCTAATTTAGATGATTCCACTTTCTTTTTAGTATCAATTATATTTCCATTTAGCATATAGCCACAATGCATACAAAAATCTCTATGAAGTGGTTTTCCACAATTAGGGCAAATCATTACATCACCTACTTATTATCCTAATTATAAACTATTTTTTCAGCAATTTGTTAAATAATTGCTTTTTTTTAAAATTTGTGTCCATTTAGAAAAAATTGGTAATAAATTTTAACGAACAAATGTTTACTTTTTAAATTTTCTATGTTACACTGATAGTGGTGATTGATATGGACATAAAGGAAAAATTAACTATCCTTGCAGACAGCGCTAAATATGATGCATCCTGTTCTTCGAGTGGTAGTAAGGGTAGGGGAAAAAGTAGTATTGGTAATACTAATGTCGCTGGTATATGTCACTCTTTTTCTAGCGATGGCCGATGTATTTCTTTACTTAAAATACTCATGACTAATTGCTGTATCTTTGATTGTAAATACTGTCTTAATAGAAGAAGTAATAACATCAAGAGAGCTTGTTTTACACCAGAAGAAGTTTGTCAATTAGTCATTAATTTCTACAGAAGAAATTATATAGAAGGCCTATTCTTAAGTTCTGGTATTATAAAAAGTCCCGATTATACGATGAATCTTATAATAGAGACAATTAGCTTACTTAGAAATAAATATCATTTTGGTGGTTATATACACGCTAAAGCAATTCCCGGAGCCAGTGAAGTTTTGCTAAAACGCTTAGGCAGTTTAGTTGATAGATTGAGTGCTAACGTTGAATTGCCTACCGAGTCTGGCTTAAAATTACTTGCCCCCAATAAAGATAGTGAAAAAGTTAGTAAAATTATGAAATATGTTAAGAATAATAATAGTAGAAAGTTTGTACCAGCTGGTCAAAGTACACAGATGATTATTGGTGCAACGAAGGAAAGCGATTTAGATATCATGAGTAAAAGTGAACAAATGTACAATAATTATAAATTAAAAAGAGTTTTTTATTCAGCTTATATACCTGTAAATAATGATAAATTGTTGCCAAGCATAAAATTACCACCTTTAGTTAGAGAAAATCGACTTTATCAAGCAGATTGGCTTTTACGTTTTTATAATTTTAAAGTTGATGATGTTTTAAATAAAGATAATCCTAATTTTAATCTATTAATTGATCCAAAAGCAGATTGGGCCTTAAGACATTTAGAAGAGTTTCCTAAAGAAATAAATACTGTAACATATAATGACCTATTAAAAATTCCAGGAATTGGTCCTATCTCAGCTAAAAGAATCGTTTCATCTAGACGCTATTTTAAAATTACATTCAATGATTTAAGTAAAATGGGTATTGTTTTAAAAAGAGCCAAATACTTTATTACCTGTGACGGAAAATATTTTACCAACATAAATTTTTTTAAAAAGAATTTTATAGAAAGAAACTTAATTTTAGAAGAAAAGGTAAAAGAACAAAATTCTAAAATAGAACAATTGGTATTATTTAATGACTAAAGAAAATTATGTTTATTTGTACGATGGCTCCTTTAGTACTCTTCTAAATTTATGTCTACTTTTAATAAAGAAAAGAATAATTCCCTTAAACATAAAAAATGAGATGTATCAGCCAAATTTACTAGAAGAAACTATGAAATTAGATATTTCTTTAGAAGAAAACTATGAACAATTTTTACAAATATTTTCTAAACGTATATTTAAAACTGTCTATTATATATTTAGTTCTAATGATAAAAACAAAGAAATAATAATCTATTATTTTTTAGTACATAGTCTAAAGTATAAAGATAAAATTTATTATATGCGAAATTTAAAAAGTGTTCAAAGAGCTTTAAAAATAGAAAAATATGTAGGTAGAGAAAATCATAAATTTAAAGGCTTTTTACGCTTTAAAGAATTAGAAAATGGCTGCTTATATGGAGAAATAAATCCCGAAAATGATATTTTATTTATTTTATCAAAACACTTTCAAAATAGATTATGTAATGAATATTTTATTATTAAAGATGTAAACAGAAAATTATTAAGTGTCTATGATAAGAAAAATATTTATATAGTTTCGGAAGACAACTTTTCCTTTGTAACAAATTTTAGTTCTACTGAAGAAAACATGCAACAGTTATGGAAAACATTTTATAAAACTGTTGGGATTAAAGAAAGAAAAAATGATAGGTGTCGAATGAATTTTATGCCTAAAAAATATTGGAAATATATAATAGAAGTGAGTGATGAGAAATGAAAAAAGTAGTAAGTGGTTTAGAATTACGATCAAAAATGAATCAAGCCATTGATTTGCTTTGTGATACAGTAAAAACAACTTTAGGGCCTAAAGGGAGTAACGTTATAATTGATCACTCTTCTTTTAGTCCTTTTATTACCAACGATGGAGTAACAATTGCCTCTAACATTGAAAGCGATGATGAAGTTATAAATACTATACTAGAATTAGCAAAAGAAGCCTCAATAAAGACAAATACTAATGTAGGTGATGGAACAACTTCCACATTAGTTTTGCTACAAAAAATTTATAAAGAAGGAGTTAGTTTAATAGAAGAAGGAATTAATCCAATTTTATTAAAAAAAGAATTATCTAAAAAATTAGAAGAAATTATTAAAATAATAAAGGATAAAAGTCATATTCCAACAGATTTAGAATTAAAAAAAATAGCTTATACATCCAGTAATTCAAAAGAAATTGCTGAAAATATTTATCAAGCTTATTTAAGTGTTAAAGATAGTTCTTCCATAAAAATAACAGAAGGAAAAAAAGAAAAAACAATTATTAAAAGAAAAAATGGTTATATTATTGACAGCGTTATTGCATCTTTTTACTTTTTTAAAGATGAAGAAGAAATTAATATTACCAAGCCAAATATTTTGCTAATAAATGATGGATTAAATGATTTAGAAGAAATTGGCGAATTGGTAAATGAGATAATAATTCGCAAAGAAAAGTTAGTTATAATCAGTGAATTTTACAGTGACTATTTTATAAAGCAAATATTGTCATTATTCTTAGAAGAAAATGTAGGTATTTATTTATTAAAATGGAGTGAGTTTGGCAAAAGAAAAATTGATATCATGAATGATTTATCTTTAATCACGAATAGTAAAGTTTGCGAAAACAACATAACTTATAATAATGTGGGCAGTTGTAAAGATGTAAAAATAACTAAAGAAGAAGTAGCTTTTATTTATGACAAAAACAATAAAATAGAAAGAAAAATTGCCGAAATAGAAAAAAAGTTGGGAGAAGAAAATGACGACTTTGAAAGAGAATTTTTAAATAAAAGATTAGCCATGTTTCGAGAAGGAATTGTTGAAATAGAAGTAGGTGCTTTAACAAAAACAGAACGAAAAGAAAAAAAGATGCGCTATGATGATGCTATAGGAGCAATAAATTCAGCCTTAAATGGTGTTGTTTTAGGTGGTGGTGTTTTGTTCTATGAAATAAGCGATAATTTAAATAGTAAAGATCATGCCAGTAAAATATTTAAAAAATGCTTAAGTGAGATATTAAGACAAATACTTTATAATGCAGGTGTTAATGAAGAACAAATAATAAGTGAAATAAGAAAAAGTAATTTTCAAAAAATTTATAATGTCAAAACCAATTTATTTGAAGACGAAAATACTACTGATATTTTAGATGCTACAGAAGTAGTTATAAATATTTTAAAAAATGCTCTATCAATAGCCTCAATGCTCCTTACAACAACTTCTTTAATAATTAATGAATATAAAAAAGAAATAAACACTAATGAATTAGATATATAACTTTTATACTCATCTACCATTTAATTTATAAATTTATTTATCCTATACAATATCTTTTTCATTAATTTACATCTAAAAGTATACATGATATAATTAAAACATAAATAAATTTAAGAGGTGTCTATGAAGAAAAAAAGTAGTTTAATTATATGTTTAATAATTGCCTTAATTTTAATCGGACTTATCAGTTTAAAATGTTTTTACTTGATTTATTATAATCCTAAAAATTTAAAAAATAACGATAGTGAAATCAAATTTACAGAGCCATTTGTGCTAAAAAAAGATAATGACGTTAAAGACTATTTAGAACATGATGGTATAAAAATAAGAAATGATTTTCAAAATTTCGAAGAAAAAGTTGAAAATAATACTTATTTTCGTATTCTAAAAGATGAAAACGGAAAGACAAAAGCCGCTCTTTTTATTGGGACTGATTTAACTTGGATGGATTATTTAAAAGCAGAAGAGCTAACTTATTTCAACATTGACTCTAAAAAAACAAGCAGTGAAGAAAGAATTAATTTTTTAAAGGAAAATAATATTACTAATGACCTAGATTTATTTAAATTTTTAAGCCAACAAGAAAAAGTAAAAAATAATATTTTTACCCCTCTTAAAGAAATAAAAGGAAGATATTCATTAATGCTAATGAAAAGTGTTGTCATGCCTAGTGTGCAAAACATAACAGAAATAAAAGGCGACTTAACTGGCTATATTTACAATATGAAAACATCTTTAGAAGTTAATATTTTAAAAAATAATAAAAGAAATATTATTACCTTCTATAATAAAGATTACTTTACAGATCAATATGTAAAGGAATTATTACAAACTATTACAATAGATTAGTAGGTGTAACATGGAATTAATAAAATTAGGTGAAAAAACTTATTATATAAAAAATCCTGTTAATATAGGAGTTTATAAAATAAATGAAAATGATGTTTATTTAATTGATAGCGGCAGTGATAAAGATAGTGGCAAAAAGATATTAAAAATAATGGATGAGAATAATTTTAAAGTTAAGGCTATTATTAATACTCATTCTCATGCTGATCACATAGGTGGTAATAAAGTTATTCAAGAAAAAACTGGATGCAAAATTTATTCCCATGGTATAGAAAAAAGCTTTATAAAACATCCTATTCTAGAATCAAGCCTACTTTATGGCAGTTTTCCTTTTAAAGACTTACAAAATAAGTTTTTACTTGCTAAAGAAAGCAAAGTAGAAGAAATTCCTGAAATAAATGGTATTGAATATTTTAGACTAGGAGGACATTCATTTGACATGCTAGGTTTTAAAACCAGTGATGACATTTGTTTTCTAGGAGATGCCCTAGTAAGTAAAGAAACAATTGAAAAATATAGTCTCTTCTTTTTATATGATGTTAAAGAATATTTAGAAACACTTTCTTTTTTAGAAACACTTAATGCGAAAATATTTATTGGTTCTCATTGTGAGATGACTAATAGCATAAAAGAATTAATTCAAATAAATAGAAACAAGATTGAAGAAATAATTTCCAATATAATTAAGTTTTGTGAAGAAAAAATTACCTTTGAAGAATTGGTAAAAAAAGTATTTGATTATTATCATTTATCTATGAATGTTAATCAGTTTGTTTTAATTGGTTCGACTTTAAAAGCATACTTATCATATTTAATAAACTCAGAAAAAATTAAATATCAATTTATAGATAATAAAATGTATTATTATAAAGTTTAGGTGGTATAAATGTACAACTTATTTGAAGAAGAGGAACAAGAAAAAAAAGGTTATGTTCCACTAGCAGAAAAAATGCGTCCTAGAAATTTAGATGATTTTTTTGGGCAAGAAGATATTGTAGGTGAAAATTCACCAATTAGAAAAATGCTTGATACAGATAATATTTCCTCCATGATTTTTTATGGACCTCCAGGAGTAGGCAAAACAACACTAGCAAAAATAATTGCCAAAAAGAGTAATTCAGCTTTCTTAGAATTAAGTGCTGTTACTGCCGGAGTTAAAGAAATAAAAGAATTTATTGAAATAGGAAAGTTTAATAAAACAAATAATAAAAAAACAATTGTTTTTGTCGATGAAATACATCGTTTCAATAAAGCTCAGCAAGATGCATTTTTACCTCATGTTGAGAATGGAAATATCATTTTAATAGGAGCAACAACAGAAAATCCTTCATTTGAAGTTAATTCAGCTTTACTCTCAAGATGCAAAGTTTATGTTTTAAAAAGCCTAACTAATGATGAGATAATTAAAATAATTAAAAGAGCTCTAAAAGAAAATAGTGAGTATAAAAATGTTTTAATGGATGAAGAGTGTTTCTACATAATTGCTGGAATAAGCAATGGTGATGCAAGAAGTGCATTGAATACTCTAGAAAATATAATTAATATAGCTCCTATAAAAAAAGGAAAAATAACTATTACAAAAAAAGAGCTTGAAAAGTCTTTGCAAAGTAAAACTTTTCTTTATGATAAAAAAGGCGAAGAACATTATAATTTAATATCAGCTTTACATAAATCAATGCGTAATAGCGATGTTGATGCAGCTTTATACTATCTGGCTAGAATGCTAGAGGCAGGAGAAAATCCACTATATGTTGCAAGACGTCTAATTCGTTTTGCATCCGAAGATATTGGACTTGCCAATACTAATGCCTTAGTTCAAGCAACTGCTGCCTATCAAGCTGCGTACTATAATGGCATACCTGAATCAAACGTTAACTTAGCACAAGCAGTTGTTTATTTAAGTATTTCTCCTAAATCCAATGCCCTATATCAAGCTTATGAGAAAGTAAAAGCTGATGCTTTAAAAACAGCTAATGAAAAAGTACCATTACATTTAAGAAATGCCGTTACAAAGTTAGATAGTGAAATGGGGTATGGTGAAGGTTATAAATATGCGCATAATTATGAAGAAAAAATTACCAATATGGTTTGTTTACCTGATGCTTTAAAAAATAATAAATATTATTATCCTACCAATAGTGGAAATGAAAAAAATGTTAAAGAGATATTAGAAAAAATAGAAAGAATAAAAAAAGGGTATGATAAAGATGCAAAAAAGAATTGAAATTGATTTAGTTAATGAAAAAGACATATTTGAAAAATATAATAGAGAATTTGCCAATAAGGAATTAATAAACTACATAATAGATAAAACTGATCCCTTCAATGAAAATGAAGTTATAAATATATACTTTAATAATATGACAAAATTAAAAAAAGATGACTATATACCAGTTATAAAGAAAAGTTTTTCAAATGAATATGATAAATGCATAAGAGATATCAATCACAATAATATAAGACAATTTAGCTATTTGATAATAGGAGTTTTGTTTTTACTTATTTCAACAATCTTTGCCAAAAAATTTATTTTTGAACAAATATTTCTAATAGGTGGTTGGGTACTTATATGGGAAACAATTGAAATACAGATGTTTTCTGACACAGAATTAAAAAGAAGAAAGATAATTTTACAAAAACTGATTAAATGTGAATTAAAAGAAATTGACGATAAATAAAAAAATATGTTAAAATAGCAAACTTGAAATGACACTATGTAAAGAGGTGGTTTTGTGGAAAAGAAGAAAGTAGTAATTGGAATGAGTGGAGGAGTTGATTCTTCGGTAGCAGCTATTGTCTTACAAAAACAAGGATATGAAGTAATTGGTCTTTTCATGCGTAACTGGGATTCAATGGTTGATGGAGAACTTGATGGCGCACCAACTACTGATTTGGGTATTTGTCCTCAAGAAATAGATTACAATGATGCTAAAGCAGTATGCGATAAATTAGGCATCAAACTTTATAGAAAAGATTTTATTAAAGAATATTGGGACTATGTTTTTACTTATTTTTTAGATGAATTAAAAAAAGGACGCACACCTAATCCAGACATAATGTGTAATAAATATATTAAATTTGATATGTTTGTAAAAGAAGCGCAAAAATTAGGAGCTGATTATATTGCGACTGGTCATTATGCTAGACTAAAAAATGGCAAACTACTACGAGCTATTGATAGGAATAAAGATCAAACATATTTTTTGTGCCAAGTAAGTAAAGAACAATTTAAAAATGTTTTATTTCCAATAGGAGACATGGTAAAAAGTGATGTTAGAAAGATTGCTCTAGAACATGATTTAGTAACTGCCAAGAAAAAAGATTCAACAGGAATTTGTTTTATTGGGGAAAGAAACTTTTCTAACTTTTTAAAAAACTACTTACCAAATCAACCTGGAAATATAGTTGATATTGAAACAAAGGAAATTTTAGGAAAACACATCGGTCTTATGAATTATACAATTGGTCAACGTCGAGGACTAAATGTTGGTGGAACAACTGAGAGAATGTTTGTTGTTGGAAAAGATTTAAAAGAAAATATTTTATATGTATGTATTGGTGAAGACAACGATTATTTAATTAGTGATAGTTGTGTAGTTGAAGACTTAAATTATTTAAGCGATATAAAAGTTAATGAATGTACTTGTAAATTTCGTTATCGACAAGAAGATGTCAAAGTGTTTTTACAATGGGAAACTGATAACTTAGTAATTGTTAATTATCCCCAAGGAATAAAAGCTGTAACACCTGGACAAGCTTGCGTTTTTTATTTGGGTGAAGAATGCCTTGGAGGAGGAATCATTAAAGAAGTTAGAAAAAATAAAAAGAAATTATGGTATTTATAATTTCTAATAGTCAGCTCCATATTTATTTTTATTTTCCACAGCCCTAATTATTTGAGCTAATAAGTTTAAAGCAATCTGTTCTGTCTTGCGATTAACATCTCTTAAAGGATTAAACTCAACTAAATCATAAGAAACAACTTCTTTCATATGCCTAATAATGCACTCATTTATTTTCATTGCCTCTTCTTCTGTAATACCATCAAATTCTGGTATAGAAACACCTGGAGCAATATCAGGATCAATAACATCTAAGTCGTAACTTATGTGAACGCCTTTTGTTTTAAAATTGGCAATTTCAAAGGCTTGTTCCATAATTGCCTCTACACCTTTTTCTGCAATATCATCTGTTGAAAAAACAGTAACACCTGAATATTTTAAATTATCCTTCTCAGCCTCATCAATACTTCTAGCACCTACAATAACCGTCTTAGCTGCTTGAATCATTTTTCCGTCATGATAAACTGTTAATTCATGATTCTTATATCCATTGATAGCGGCTAATGGAAGGCCATGAATATTACCTGTAATAGTAGTTTCAAAAGTATTATAATCAGCATGAGCATCAATCCAAATAATTCCAATATCCGTATTTACCTTAGCTGAAGCTAAAGCACTCGCAATCGCAACAGAATGATCTCCACCAATTAATATAGGAAAATAACCCTCTTTAATTTTATCAACCATTGTTTTATATAAAGGAATATTAAATTTTTCTACCTCATACTCATTTTTTCTACGATCTGACAAATTCCTACTCTTAATTATATTAGCATCCTGAACATATTGAACGCTTTCACCTTTATAAAAACCTTTTAAATCATTCATTAATTGAACAGGTCCAAGATGAGCACCATCAATATGAACACCAAGGTCACTACCTGCTCCAAAAATCATTGACTTCATATAATCACCTTAAATAATTTTAACGTAAAAGCAAAATTATATCAAGAAAAACGCTTTAACTTTGAAATATTTTACTGTATAATTGTCTGTAGGAGACGTGATAAAAATGAAAAGTTTAGAAGAAATTTATCCTGGAGTAAACGCGAATGTTCTAATAAAAAATATATCAATAAATTCAAAAGAAGTAGAAGATGGTAGTTTATTTGTTTGTACTCAAGGAGTAACCGCTGATCGTCACGATTACATAGATGAGGCCATTAACAATGGTGCCAGTGCAATAGTTGTAAGTAAAGATGTTGGTGCTAAAAACGTGCCTATAATAAAAGTGCCTGATACAAATAGAGAATTACCTTTTTTATGTCAAAAGTTTTATGATTACCCTGATAAAAAATTAAAAATGATAGGAGTAACAGGTACTGATGGAAAAACTAGTGTTTCAACAATTATCCAAACATTAATAGGAAATGATATTTGTGGCTATATAGGAACAAATGGCCGAAACTGTGCTAAATTTTCAGGAGATAATCCTAATACAACACCAGATAGTCATAATTTATACAACTACTTAGATGAATTTGTAAAATATGGTTGTAAATACGTAGCTATGGAAACAAGTAGTGAGGCTTTTTTTAGAGGAAGACTTCAAGCAATGGAATTTGATATGAGTGTTTTTACAAATATTACTTCAGAACACTTAAATATTCATGGTACTTTTGAAAATTATGTAAATTCTAAACTAATGCTTTTTCGTCAGACAAAAAAAGATGGTTATTGCATATTAAATAAAGATGACAATTACTATGAAACTGTGAGAAAAGCATGTAATGGTAAAGTGTTGACATATGGATTAGATTCAAGTAATGATTTACAAATTGTCAAATTTAATGTCTCACCAACAAAAACAAATATTATTTTTAAATATAAAGAAAATGAATACAATATCGAAAGTCCTTTGTTAGGAGATTTCAATGTCTACAATTTAGCTGCTGGAATTTTGGGGGCACTAGCCTTAGATATTCCAATGGATACAATAATTAGTAGAATTAAAAATATAAAAATTAGTGGAAGATTAGAACTTTTAAATACAAAAACACCATATTATGTTATGGTAGACTATGCACATACTCCAAATGGTATTTCCAAACTTTTAAATTTTGTCCATACACTTGATATTAATAAAAGTATTGTTGTTATCGGTCAAGCCGGAGAAAGAGATTACTTAAAAAGACCAAAAGTTGGCAATGTAGTAGTAGAAAATGCTAGCTATGCCATATTCACTTATGAAGATCCAAGAAGTGAGGATCCTAAAGATATTTGTGAGGATATTATTAAAGAATTAAAAGAAACACATAATAATTATGAAATAGTAATTGATAGAAGAAAAGCAATTCAAAAAGCAATTGATATGGCCCAAGAAAAAGATATGGTTTTAATACTAGGTAAAGGTAATGAAACATATGAAAAGCTAAAAAATGAAACTATTTATTTTAATGACATAGAAGAGGCTTATAACGCGGTAGCTAATAGAAAAATAAAAGAAGAAGTTGCTCAGTAACAAAGTTGTGGAAAACTCCACAATTTTTTTGTTGACAAATTAAGACGGGGGGAGGCTGTCCGAGAATGAAATGAAAACAGAAAAAATATGATAAAATTTTGTAATTTTTGCCCAAAAT
>CANQEF010000022.1 GCA_947594675.1 uncultured Bacilli bacterium | reverse complement strand
TACCAACTTTATGGGAAGGAATGATGTCTAATAAAAAATTTGCCGATGTTGATATGTCACAATTAAAATATATTATTAGTGGAGGAGATGCTCTTTCTGTACAAGCAGAAGTAAAAATAAATAACTTCTTACATAAACATGGAGCTAAAGTTAATATTTTAAAAGGCTATGGTATGACGGAAAGTGTTGCGGCAACAGCTTACACTTTTCCTGGAACAAATGAACCAGGAAGTATAGGCATACCCATGGTGGGAAACACTTATAAGATTTGTAATCCTAATACTTTGGAAGAAGTCCCTCTTGGTGAAGAAGGAGAAATTTGTGTTAATGGCCCTACATTAATGATGGGATATTTAAACAATGAAGAAGAAACCAATGAAGTAATTAAAATCCATAAAGATAAAAAACGTTGGTTACATACAGGAGATATTGGTTATATTTCTCCTAATGGTGTTGTATATTTTACCTCACGATTAAAACGAATGATTGTAGTTTCTGGTTTCAATGTTTATCCATCAATGATAGAAAAAGCTATTTTAAAGCATGATGACGTAAGCAAAGTATGTGTTGTAGGTATTCCTCATCCTTACAAAATTCACGTTCCCAAAGCCTTTATTGTCTTAAAAAAAGATGTAGCGCCTTCAAATAAAATAAAAAAAGAAATTAAAGAAATATGCAAAAAAGAACTTGCCGTTTATTCCATTCCCAAAGAATTTGAATTTCGAGAAACTTTGCCTATAACATTATATAATAAAATTGATTATAAATTATTAGAAGATGAGGAGTTACATAAATATGAAAAACAAGCCAAAGCTTAAAACATGGGGATATAGCCTTTTTAAACCAATATTAGGTTTCATCTTTAAAATATACTATAAGCCAATAATTATTAACAAAAAAAATATTCCCAAATCGGGTCCCATAATCATTTGTGGAAATCATATGCATATATATGACCAATGCCCGGTTATCTTATCAACCAAAAGAATAATTCACTATATGGCCAAAAAAGAATACTTTGAAGGAAAGCTTAAATGGTTTTTCAAAATAACGGGATGTATCCCTGTCAATCGGGAAATTAAGGATAATAATGCTACTGCTTTAGCAATAGAAATTCTTAATAAAGGTGGCGCTATTGGACTATTTCCTGAAGGAACTAGAAATAAAACGAAGGAATTTTTATTACCATTTAAATTTGGTGCTGTATCGATGGCTAAAAAAACTAATGCAACCATTGTCCCCTTTGGAATATCGGGAAAATATAAAAGAAATGAAAAATTAATGATACGATTTGGTCAACCTTTTAAAGTTGAAAATATGACTTTAGAAGAGGCTAATAAAAAGCTTTACGATGAAGTTTCTTCTTTAATGCAAAAAAATATAGAAGAATTAAAAAAATAGATAAATATTTCACTATAAAACTATAAAACATTAATTCTTTCAAAGTAAAATTACAACTTATAAAATATAAAATAAACAGCTTTTAACCAATTAATAAAAATAAGATAAATAGTTTAAAACAACAAAAAAGATAAAACTAATGCTATAATATTTAATGATAAGGTGTTTGATAATTATGAAAAATAAATTTAAAAAGATAATTTTAATTCTATTAATACTATTTCCAACTATAGTTTTTGCAGAAAGTGATTATTCAGAATCAGGACTGCCTATTTATATGGCAATATTTATAGAGGCTTTTGTTTCTATTCACATGTCTGTTTTTGTTTTAAAACCTCTTTCTGATATGCTAGCCAAAGAAAATAGTAAAAAATTATTTTGGATTTTATTTTTTATAAGAATTGGTGTACTTTTATTCTTTGACATCTTTATCACTACCTTCATCGCTGCCTTTGATTTTATTTGTGTTTTTTTAGGAGCTTTTATTGTTGTTCCTTTAACAGCGTTGATAACTAAAACAAAAATTAATACGCGCAGTAATCAAGTTATAAAGCCACTTTCTACTTTAGCATCAACTACGCAACCCTTAGAAAATCAAGTTAATGGAATTGAATTACAGTGTGCTAAATGTCATGCTCCTTTAGAGGTAAGTGATAAATTTTGTTCTCAATGTGGTGCCGCAATCACTGGCAATAATATCGTTGTTGTATCAAAAAAGAAAGCTACTACACAAATACCTCAAAAAGAACTCATTACACCAGCTAATTTTGATCAAATCTATAGCTTGAAGGAAGACAAATTATTAGAAGAGTTTATTAATAGAGAAATAGTTGCATCTAAATTTGATAAAACACCAAATCTTCTTCCAAGTGCTATCTTAAAAAGAAAGAAAATCTTAAATACAATTTTTTCTATTTTGCTTTTCATCTTTATAGCAGCATATTTTTTTCATTTTCCAATATATTTTTATTTAATAGGATTAATATTATTAGTTATCTTTGCCAAATTAACAAGCAATTACGATTTAGTTAAATATCTTAAAAAACAAGTTAAGTCAAGACCTGATGAAAAAATTTCTAATATTGTTATGAGCGTTAAAAGTACTTTAACTACTGATAATAGTAAAAAAATATTTATTGCCTCTATTATAATAGCTGTTGTAGCACCTCTAATTATTTTTTTTGAACCCAAGATAATATATGAAAAAGTTGCTGAAGGTTACGCTGTTAGATATTATCTTTTTGGCCTATCCAATTTAACAACCGTTACTATTCCGAAAAACTATAAAAATGAAAACGTTGTTAGTTTAAGAGGAAATACTTTTTCTAATATGCCCTTTTTAAAAAGTATAAACTTACCAGATTCTATTACTGAAATTAGAGGACAAGCTTTTAAAAATTGTAAAAGACTAACTACTATAAATATTCCTAGTAATCTAGAATATCTTGGTGGAGGTGCTTTCTATAACGCCAAATCAATTAAATCAATTGAATTGCCTAATACACTAACTTATTTAGGTGGCGAATCATTTTACAAAGCAACTTCTTTAGAACATATTAAATTATCAGAAAATCTTACCGAAATAAGAGGCGATACTTTCGAATACTGCTACTCATTAAAAAATATAACTATTCCTGACAACATTACCAGAATAGCGGCTCATGCCTTTTATAATGACTACAATTTATCGGAAGTAAATATTTCTGAAGATAGTCGCCTTGAAGAAATAGGCTCTTCTGCTTTTAGATTATGCTCAAATTTGGAAACAATCACAATACCAGCTAGAACCTACGTAAATTCAAGAGCCTTTAAAGAAAGTCCAACTATAGTAAAAAGATATTTTATAAAATCAGATAATGACTATACCACTAACACATATACTAACAGTACATTTTAATAGGGGGATTTATGAATTATAAGTACATACATTTATTATATGTTCCAACAATGGCTTGCAATATGCAGTGTAAATATTGCTACTTAGAAGATAATACTATTGATGAAAAAACAAAATACAGACCATTAGAAACATTACAATACGCCATAAAAAAATTTAAAGATGCTAGCGTTATTCCTTTTAACATTTCTATGCATGGAGGAGAAGTTACAACTTTATCACAAAAAGATTTTTATGATTTAATAAAATTTATAGCTGATTATTATAAGGAAAATAAAGAACTAATAACTGCAGCAGGTTTTAAAATTGGTTCTCCTCACATAAAAACAAATATGTACAATTTAGATAAACACATTGATACAATTAAAGAATTTAATGTCTCCATATCGGGCAGTCTCGATTTACCATTTTCTCTCCATGATGAATATCGTATTACAAAAAATGGGAAAAAAACTCTTGAAAAAATCTTAAAAAATATTGAACTTTTAAAAGATATACCCAATAAAAAGAAAGTATCGGCTACTATTTTTAAAGAACATTACAATCGCCTTGATGAAATTATAGAAGATATTAAATTCTTACATACAAAAACTTGTCTTGACATGAATGATTTTAATTTTATGATTGGTTTTGATTATAATTCTAATGGTCTTCTTCATCATCTTACCGAAGAAGAACAATTGTTATTTTATGAACGAATGCAAAAAGAATTTAGTGATACAGATTTATCTTTAGGACTTAACAAAGCTTGGTTTGCTGAATTTGGTCCTGAATATTGTCCTAATTGTGATAATTGTGGAGAAAAATTCTTTTTATTAGAAAAAAATGGGGATATTTACTCTTGTGTAAGAGGTCAAAAAAATAAAGACTATTACTATGGAAATATTTATACCAATACAGTTGATGAAATACTTAATACTGCGAAGAACAAGATATTTTTAAATCACAACAAACAGCCCTTTAACGAGGAATGCAGTAAATGCGGATATTTATATTTATGCAAAACTGGTTGTCCTTTTGTAAAAAATATCTATAATTCTAGTAAAAGCTATACTTGTAAATTGCAGCAACAGCTATATAAAAACAGTAATCTACCTCCTAATGAATTTAATTCTGAATTTGTTTATGAATATGTTAAAAAAATGCGTCTTGAAGATAAAGAAAAATATTATCCATCTAACACAAATAAAGATTATCCTTCTTTAGAAGAACTTATTAAAGAAGATGCAAACCTTAAATATATTTATGATAATAATAGCTTTATTATACAACTTGATAATAAAAAATATTCTCTTTTCTCACAAATTTTAAAGAAAGCTAGAAACATTCTATACATTACACCCAACAGTGAAGTAAAAATCTGGATGAAAAAAAATCTTATTAAAGAAATGTCAACTTATCCGGAAAATAATTCCTTATACATCATGCTTTTAAGTGGTAATTTAGTAACTTATGGTGATGAGAAAAGAACTAAACAAAGGCATATTGCAACCAAGCAGATCTATAAAGGAGTTTTAGATAATATTAAGAGTAATGAAGAATACTATATATATGATATTTCTAATTTTATAAAAGAATATAAAGATGAATATTCTACTACTTCACCTAATAACATCTTCTTTACAACTTCCGATCTTCGTAATTATCACTATTTAAAACAAAAAAATAATGCTTATTATCATATTCAAGCAATTAATTTACCATTTCAAAATATTGAATTTTTCTATCTAGACAAGGAGTTGAAAAAATGAATAAAGAGCCTGAAACTTATGATGAATTAATTAGATACAAAAGATGTGTAGATTTAACATCACATTATGAATTATCAAAAGATGAGTTAGAAAAAATTTATGATTATTTAGAAAAAAATTCTAAAGCCCTTATTATTGGCAATGAAAATAGTTTAACTTTAAAAGTTGAAGATGAAAAATCTTCTCCACCAGAAGTAATAAATGCTAAATGCATTGATAGTAGTATTGATGGCATAGAATTATCAAATTCAAACTTTATTATAATACCTCATTATGTTCCATCAAGTAGTAGTAGCTATAGCGGTGGTTCTTCATCTAATAACAATAATAATAACAATAACAACAATAACAATAGGTAGGAGGATTTATGTCTTTAATATCGGATACTTTTCATAAAAAGAAATTAAAAGACTATGGAATAAATATAAAAACAAAGTATATCGTTGGCAATAAAATATTTGAAAGAAATACTGATAATTCCTTAACTAATGATGATATAACCGCAGGAATTCGTTGTGAAAAAGATTACTATCTAGGACCTAATTTAATTCATAAAGAAACAGACTTTGACTCGCGTATAGAATACACCTTTATTTCTAAAACTATGGAAAATAAAAAATATAAATGTCAAAATTGTGGTATGGAATCAAAAATAAAGGATTTTATAGATGGCTGTCCTTACTGTAGAACTTATTATAATATTGATTACACAGAAAAAGATTTAGGAAGTAAATATCACTACGATAGAGTTTTAAGAAGTAATACTTATCGTATACTAACAGGTATAATTACCTTGATTATTAGTATGATATTAAGCTTTTTATTTATAAAAACAACTTCTAGAACCTTTAATTATATTGATATTTCCAAGATACTTATCTATGGACTAATCTTATCTTTTATCTTATATTATTTTTTCTATTTACTAGATGCTTACATAGTATTAGGGCCTATTAAAAGATATAAAGATAAACAAAATGAAAAGCAAATTGCTTTTTGGAAAAAGACACAAATTAATAAGAAAACTTTCTTTAATAATTTGAATTATGAGTTAAGAAAATATTATTATTCTAAAGAAAATATTATTGATTTTGATGTTATCGATTATCTTAAATTTAACGATTACTCAAAAGAAAATGTTTCATACATAAAAGTATTAGCTGAAATTCGCATAGTTTACTTTAATCAAGGTAAAATAAAATCTAAAATATCTAAAGAAGAATATTTATTAAGAAAAAATCCTCATGAAAAATTATTACTGAAGGAAGGTGCTAATCTAATTAAATGTTCTAGATGTGGAGCATCTATTAAAGTAACTGATGAATCTTGTCCCTATTGTCATGGAGAAATAAACTATTTACAAGAATGGCTTTTAGAAAATAATAATTATAATAAATAAAAAAATAGAGGTGAGTTATGAAAAGTATAATCATTTATTTCAGTAGAGCAGATGAAAACTATGCCGTAGGTTATATTGATAAGGGTAACACAGAAGTTATTGCTGAATATATAAAAGAAATAACCAAAGCTGATATTTTTAAAGTGGAGCCGCTAAATCCTTATAGTAAGGAATATGATATTTGTATAAAAGAAGCTAAAGAAAGAACCAAAACGCATAATGCACCCATTAAAAATGCACTTCCTGATCTTTCTAATTATGACCTTATCTATATAGGAACACCAGTATACTGGGAAGGTATGCCAGAAGAAATGTTTACAGCTTTAAAAAATCTAGATTATAAAAACAAGATAATTAAGCCCTTTGTTACTCATGAAGGCAGCGGCCTTTCTTCAATACCTAATGAATTAAAAAAATTATGTCCTAGTGCCACTATTAAAGAGGGACTAGCTATTCAAGGTTCAAAGGTACATGAATCTAAAGCTATTGTTGAAAGATGGGTTAATACTTAGTTAAATTGAAAAAATTTTACTTACAAAAAAATTAAAAATATGCTAAAATTATAAACGTCGGAAGAAAAATACAAAGTCAATACTTAACAATGAGTTGCAAATATGCGTAAGTCCAATTGTATAGGGCTTACGTATTTTTATTCCTAAAGTCAATTTAGTACGCAGTGAAAAAGCAAATTTTCCACGTACTTTAAGAAAGGAATGAAAATTTATGAAAAAACTAGATTTAGAAAAAGATGATATTTCTAAATTAATCAAAAAATTTGCAATACCATGTGTTATTAGTATGATTGTAGCTGCTCTTTATAATATTGTTGATCAAATATTTATAGGTTGGAGTGATGCTGGGGCTTATGGTAATGCCGCTACTAATATTGTTTATCCATTTACAGTAATTTCACTAGCTTTTGCCTTATTAATTGGAGACGGTTCTGCTGCTTTATTTAATTTATCTTTAGGTGCCAAAGATAAAGAAAAGGCTAATAAATCTATCGGAAATGGTCTTATACTTTTAATACTTAGCTCTTTCATACTAACTATAATAGCCTTAGTTTTTAACAAAGAAATTCTAAAAGTTTTTGGAGGCAATCCTAAAGAAGTAGAATGCTATCAGTATGCTAAAGATTATTTAAGAATTATTACTTATGGCTTACCATTCTACATAATTGGTCAAGGATTAAACGCATCAATTAGAAGTGATAGTAGTCCTAAATATGCAATGTTCGCAACTACCGTTGGAGCTATTTCTAATATTATTTTAGATCCTATATTTATATTTGTTTTTAAAATGAGTGTTAAAGGAGCAGCCCTTGCTACAATAATTGGTCAAATATTAACATTCATACTAAGCATTTATTATTTAAAAAAGGCTAAATCTTTTAAAATAACTAAAGAATCAGTCAAATTAGATAAAGCTGTATGTCAAAAAATAACTTCTTTAGGCCTAGCCTCTTTAATTACACAATTAGCAATTGTCATTATAATAGCTGTAGCTAATAATTTAGTTAGTAAATATGGTTACATGACACTAGCTAGCTCTCATAAACCTTATGGAGTTGTAACACCATTTGCTGTTATTGGCATATGTATGAAAGTATTTGGAATTATTATTTCTATTGTAATTGGCGTCTCTTTAGGAGGAATGCCAATCATTGGCTACAACATGGGAGCAGGTAATATTAAAAGAGTTAAACAAGCTATAAAATATATTTTAATAATAAATTTAATTATAGGACTTATAGCCTTTATATTATTTGAATTTTTCCCTTCTATAATTATTAATATATTTGGTAGTAATAATTCTTTTGAATATTTAGAATATGCAAAATATTGCCTGAAAATATTTTTAAGTGGTATTATTTTTACCTGTCAAATAAAATCAATATCTATACTTTTACAGTCTATGGGTGCAAGCTTTAAATCGACATTTCTTTCTCTTGCAAGAGATGTCATCTTCTTTGTTCCTACAATTATCATAATTGCTAGTTTAACTCATAATGTTGTAACTATGTTATGGAGTGCTTTAGTAGCTGATATTTTGGCCTTTTTAACAGCCATATTATTTTTAAATAGTGAATTGAAAAAATTAAAAAAGTAAAGGAGTAAAAAAATGTATAAGAAAAATGATTACGTTGTATACAAAAAAGAGGTATGCATAGTAAAAGAAATAAGAAATAATAAAATGAATGGTAAAGATTATTATATACTAACGCCTATTGATGATGAATCCTTAAAAATTGATATTCCCATAGACAACAAATTAGGCTATTTAAGAGATGTTATTAGTAAAGAAGAGGCAGATAATCTAATAAACAATATCCCTAATATAAGTCCTCTAGTAAATATAAATGATAAATATATTGAAAAAACCTATAAAGATTTACTTAATTATGGTACTTATGAGGATTTAATCAAAATAATTAAGACAACTTATTTAAGAAATAACGATAGAATTATGAAACATAAAAGAATAAGTGACAAGGATTCCTACTACTTTAATCAAGCTGAAAAATATTTATATAATGAATTATCAATTGCTTTAAAAATGGATTTTGAAAATACAAAAAATTATATTATTAAAAAAGTAGAAGAATTAAGTTGCTGACTAAAATCAATTATAAATTTATTAAATATGCATATAGAAAAATCTTACTTATTAAAATAAATTATCTATATGCTTTTTTTATAAAAAATTTTTCCTTTAAAGAAAATAAAAGTCACTTAATTTAGTTTATAGAAAAATATTTATTTAATTGTCAAAGAATAATCTTTTGTAATATAATTTAACTATTAGAAGTGATAAAAATTTTTATATGATTAACTTTTATTATTGAGTTATTTACTAATAACAAATTAGTTAAAAAAACTCAAGAATTAATTAGAAAATCATTGTAGCAAAATAATACTTAAGTAAAATATAAATATATAAGTTACATAACCCAGGAGAGTTTAATATGAGCATTGAACAAGAAATATTTACAAGGACAAGAATAAATTTCAAAAAACTACTTAAATATGGTTTTATAAAAGAAAAATCTTTATACAAATATTCTAAAAGCATCATGGACAATGCTTTTAGAATTGATATTGAAATAACTTCTGCTGGCGTAGTTAAAGGCAAAGTCTTTGATACATCTTTTAAAGATGAATATACTAACTTTCGCATAGAGGGAAATCTAGGTTCTTTTGCAAGTCTTGTTAAAGAAGAATTTATGAATTTATTAAAAGATATTAAAAATAATTGCTCTACTGAAGAACCTTTTTTATATGAGCAATCTAACAGAATAGTAAAAGCTATAAGAGAAAAATATGGAAATAATCCAGAATTTGAATGGGAAAAATTTCCAGGATATGCTACTTTTAAAAACAATAATAATAAAAAATGGTATGCAATAATAATGAATATTCCTAAAAATAAATTAGACGAAAATTCTAATGACGAAGTAGAAATAATTAATATAAAACTAGAACCAAAAGAAATAGAAAAATTACTAAAAATAGATGGCTTTTATCAAGCATATCATATGAATAAGAAAAATTGGCTTTCAGTTATATTAAATGATACTATAAAAGACGAAAAAATTATGAAACTAATTGAAAAAAGTTATTCTTATACAATTACAAATAAAAACAATGCTAAAAATGAATGGATTATACCGGCTAATCCAAAATACTTTGATATCGAAAAGGCTTTAAAACAGAAGAAAACAATGATATGGAAACAGACTACAAATATTAAAGTAAATGATATTGTCTATATTTACATGGGACTACCTTATTCATCAATTATGTACAAGTTTAAAGTAATAGAAACTAATATTGATTATGAATATAAAGATAAAAATATAAAAATACAAAAAGCCATGAAAATAGATTTAATAACCAGATATAAAAAAGGACAACTACCATTTAGTAAATTAAAAGATTTTGGTGTTAATGCAATTAGAAGTCAAAGATCTATGCCATTGACTTTAAGCCAATACATAAATAAACTTTAAAATAAATAGTAATTTTTAATAGAAATAACTCTTAGTTTAAGATAACAAAGTAGAAAATAAAAGAACAAAAAACACACTATTTTATGATAACAAAATTAAAAAGACTAAAAAATTAACATTAAGAAGTAATTAAAAATTAGATTTATTTACAAATTTAGAGATTTATCTAACTCTCGTTTTATGTCCTGTTTATTATTTAATAGGAGTTATATTCTTCTTTTTGAAAGGAGCAAAACTATGGATCAAGAAAAAATAGGAAAGTTTATAGCAAATTCAAGAAGAAAGAAAAAATTAACACAAGAGCAACTTGCAGAAAAGTTAGGAGTAACTGATAAATCAGTAAGTCGTTGGGAAAATGGTAAAACTATGCCAGACTATTCTGTTTTAAAAGAACTATGCAATATATTAGATATTGATGTTAACGAATTTTTGAGTGGAGAAAAAATTGAAAAGAGCGAAATTCAAACACATAGTATTGAAAATCTTGATTTGATTCTAAAAGAATATTATAAGATGAAAAAAGAAAGAAATATCCTGAAATATATTCTAATTATAATTGGAATAGTTATAGTTAGTTTAATTACTGCTTTTAGTTGGATATTTATATTTATAGGAGCCTTAAATAAAACTGAAGTAATAACTGATACAAACAAATATGAAAAAGTTATAGGAGTTAATGCTAATAACAAATATAAAGACAAATGGGGAATGTCAGAAGAAATATTTCCAAAATCGATTAATGAATTAAATGTTAAAGATTTTAAAATGGTTTATTTAGACGCATGGGATAAACAATATTTGTCTTTTCTAGTAGTAGATTATTCAAAAACTAAATATGAAAAAGAAATTGAAAGATTAAATAAATACGGAATTGAAGATTATATTGGCTATTACGGTGTAACAGGATTTACTAATTACAAATTATTAGCAATGGAATCTGATTCATATCAAGGATTTGTATATGCAATTACTGATGCTAATAGTAGAATAATATATGTTGAAATAATATTTTGTAATTACTTTATGGATATTAAATATAATAAATATATTCCACTTGAATATTTACCAGATGGATTTGATGCAAGAATAAATAATAGTTATAGAAAAAAATTTATAAAATAGTTGCAAATTACATTTTATAAAACAGATATAGATAAAGATGAAGATCATTTTGCTCTATGGTATATTTATTTAAAATGTTAATTTTAGTTGACAAATTTCCAATTCAAACAGGTAGATTGCAACTAAAATAAAATGTATAATTTTTAAGTGAGGTGAGGAAAGTGAATAATTTAGGTGAAAGATTATTTAAACTAAGAAGAGATAAAAAATTATCTCAAGAAGAAGTAGCAGAA
>CANQEF010000021.1 GCA_947594675.1 uncultured Bacilli bacterium | reverse complement strand
GAGATGGGAATTGAAAAATATTATGATAAAATTTTAAAGGGAGAAAATGGTTCTATTACTTATCAGAAAGATTTGAAAGGTTATCGTATTGCGGATACTCGGGTTTTACAAAAAGATGCTATTATGGGGAAAGATATTTATTTAACTATTAATAGTAATGTCCAATTTTTTGTAGAGCAAGCTTTAAATAATGCTGATATTGATTATGATTGGGATTGGTTTCATATTACTATAATTGATGCTAAAAATGCTTCTGTTTTAGCAACTGCTACTTCTCCTTCGTTTGATCCTAATGTTAGAAATATTTCTAATTATTTGGATTTGGCTGTTTCTTCTCCTTATGAGCCTGGTTCTACAATGAAGACTTTTACTTATATGGCTGCTATGGAAAATGGTGTTTATAATGGTAATGAAACATATGAATCAGGTGTTTATACCACTTCTGATGGTACACAAATTGGTGACTGGGACCGTGGTGGTTGGGGTGTTTTGACTTTTGATAAAGGTTATGCTATGAGTAGTAATGTTGGAGTTATTAATATTATTAGTAGGCATATGAATAGTATGATGCTTAGACAATATTTTAAAAGATTAGGTTTTGGTCGTAAGACGGGTATTACTCTTCCTAATGAATCTGCTGGTAGTCTTAATTTTAAATATGAAACAGAAATTTTTAATGCTGGTTTTGGTCAGGGTATAACGACGACACCTATGCAAAATGTTCAGGCTATGACACCACTTACTAATGATGGAATTTTACTAAAACCTTATATTGTTAAAAAGATTGTTGATTCTGAGACTAATGAGGTAATTTTAGAAAATGAGCGTGAAGAAAATGAACGTGTTGCCTCTACACAGACGGTTCAGAAGATGTTGTCACTAATGGATGATTGTGTTAATGGTTATGGAAATACGGGTAGTGGTTATAGAATAGATAGTGGTGAATTGATTGGTAAAACGGGAACGGCTCAAGTTGCTAGTGAAAATGGTGGCGGTTATTTAACGGGTAAAAGTGATATTATTTCTTCTTTTGCGGGTATTTATCCTAAGAGTAATCCTCAGGTAATTATTTATGCCTCTGTAAAAAGACCAACAGCGGGTAGTCAGAAACCTATTAGTAATGCTATTAAAGAAATTGTTGGTAATCTTTCTAAATATTTTGGCAATGATCACGATAATAATTCTTTAGAAATAAAGGAATATACCATGGAGAGTTTCATTAATAAGAAGGTAGATAGTGTAAAAACAAAGCTTGATAGTATGGGAATGCCTTATCAGGTATTAGGCAATGGTTCTAAAGTGGTTAAGCAGATTCCTGAGGCTAAAGATGAGTTAACTTCTAATGATACAATTTATTTGATTACAAATGATAATAATATAACTATTCCAAATGTTGTTGGTTTATCTAGCAAACTCGCTAAGGATTTATTGGAAAAGTTGAATGTAAAGGTAATTCTTGATGGAGTGGGTTATGTAACGGAACAGTCTTTGTCGGAGGGAAGTAGTATTACTGAAGGATTAGAAATTACATTGAAATTGGCTCCTAAATTTCAGTGAGGTTTATATGAGTAGAAGAGCTTATTTTTGGATGGAAATTTTAATTATAGTAGTGATGCTTATTTTATACTTTATATTTATAGGTATTCCGGAATTAAAGGAGAATTTTGGTAGTAGTGATAAGCTTATTAATCCTAATAATTATGTAGATATGTTTGAATTAAATATAAATGATGTTGATTTTGCTATAGTAGTTAATGGTAATAAGAAGATAGAAAAAATATTTTTCTTTAGTGAAAAGGCGGTTTGTCTTTATAACGAAAATATTGAAAATTGTTCTTTGGAAGAGGGACTTTTGAAAGTAGTAAAGATGCTGATTAGTAATGATTATCTTCACAATAATGATCTTTTACGAGTTACATGTTATGAGAATAAATTGTTGTCTTCTTTTATGTCAGCTCTTTTAACTGTAGAAGATGAGTTGAAGGTAGCTTTTGAGGTTCAACAATCTTTTTCAACGCTTAGTAATAAAACACAAAGTCTATCTTTGGAGGGAGATAATTATTTATTCCTTTTAGATTATTATTCTAGGGATGTTATTGATCAAACAGAAAGAGTGGTAATTTCACAAGAGGATAGTTATAAATACGCATCTTCTGTTTATAAAAAATTGGAACAATATCTTGCTACTAATAGTAATTATATAAATATTAGTTTAATTCCCGCTTTAGATGGAAAGACTTATCCGGAAAGTGAGAGTTATTATAAGTTTCAAGATGATAAATTGTATGCTTATATAAAGATAGATAAATATGGTTATTGCTTTTTAGGAAGTAGTGATAATTATAAAAAGGGAGTATGTGAAGAATGAAAAAAATGTTACAGATGAGAAATTCTATTATTGTGTTGTTATGTTTTAGTGTTATTTGTATGGCAATTGGTTTTACGATTATTTCTATGCGATTAGAAAAAAATAGGGAGAATAATCCTTATTTTGATGTTGTTTTTACCAAGGTTACTGAACAGACGGCGGTCAAAGGTGGTAGCATTTCTCCTCATTGTGTCGGTAATATTATTAATGATGAAAAAGAGGTTAGTATGAATTGCAATTTATATGTTCCTCATGATGAGTTATCTTATTCTATAGTAATAAAGAATAACGGTAATATGGATGCCTTAATAGTTGATTTAATGGAAAGCCCAGATTATGTTAATGATGTTACTTTGAAAAATAGTATTGAGCCTATTTCTATTACGCATAATGATATTTCTAAAAGCATTTTAAAACCGGGTGAAGAACTTACTTTAAAAGTATTTATTAAGTATAAAGAAAGTTTAAAGGAGAAATTAACTTCAAAAAAATTTACTTATAATTTATCTCTTATTACAGCATCACCAAGTAAATAACAAGTTGTTTTGACTATCGTAGACTTTTTGGTTATAATTAGGTAGGAGATAATTATGAAGACTAAGATTAAAAATTATATGACAATTTTTGTGGCGATAATATTTGTCTTTTTAGCTGTTGTAATAATTAATTTGGGTGTAAAAATTGAGAAAAAAACTACTCCTAAGGCGATAGTTACTGAGCTTTTGGATAATGCTTATTCAAAAATTATTGACTTTTTTGATACTAGGAAGATTAATGAAAGCTTTAATTATAAATCGAGAGTGGTAGTTAGGAATAAAGTTACGGATAATGATGATTTGAATGCTAATTATACGTTTTTAAAGCATTTGTTTTCGGAAGTAAAAGATGAGGATTATTATATTGATTTAGATTTTGATAGGATTAATAAGCAAATTCTTTTTAAATTTGAAGAGGCTTTATTGGGAAGTACTATAAAGGGGAAATATTTAATTAAAAATGCAACTTCTTATTATTATTTAGAAGATATTTTAAATAGGTATGTCAATGATGGTAGTAATAATTATTTTGAAAATATTTCTAGTAATTTATTAAGTGATAATTTGGATTATTTGAGGGAATTTATTTATGCATCTTTAAAGGATAATTTAAAGGATAGTTACTTTACTAAATATGATGATATGATTACTTTAAATGATAAGAAACAGAAAGTGTATAAAATAACTCTTAAGATTAATAACAAGATACTTAAAGAAGTTGAAAAAAATATTTATCAAGATATTCGATCTAGTCCTAAGGCTTTACAAATAATGAGTAGTTTTTCTAAAAGATTGGCTCAGGAAAATATTTATTTTTTACCTTTAGAGGATAATGAGTCTTTTGTAATTAATGTTTATATCGATAAGATATTTAATAAATTAAAGCGTTTGGAAGTTGCTAATTTATTGGGTGATGAAGAAAGCAAAATGACGTATTCTGTTGATCAAGATAAGTTGTTATATTTTACAACTAATGAGTGGATAGATTTTATTTTTAAGTTGGATGATAAAGAGATTTCTATTTTAGATAAGAATAATAAAAAGATAGGTTCTTTAAATACTTTGAAAAATGCTAATTCTAAAAGTGTTAATTTTTATTTAAATGATGAAGATAATAATGTAGAATTGGTTTATGAAGATAAGTATGATGGATCTAGTGGGGATTTTAAAAATACTAAGTTGTTTACTTTAAAGATAGCTAGACAAAGAAGTGATATAATTGATTTTTCTTATAGTGCTACATCTAATTATAGTGATGTTAATAAAATAGAAGAAGATTTGTCTAATGTTATTTTAAAAAGCAGTATATCTAAAGAGGAACAAGCTAAGATGGATGATATTAGTGATGATAGTAAATTTTTAAAAATGATTAGATAGGAGTGGTTAATATGGCAAAGAAAAGAAGATTTATAATTGATATTGATGAGGAGACTAATGAAAAGAGGCTAGTTGTTAGTGATATTATTTTATTATTGGTATTAGGTTCTTTAATAGTTTTAGTGGTAGTGTTATTACTTACAGCTATTAATAAGGAAAAAGAAAAAGAGGATAATTTTGCTGATTTGGTGGTACCGGTAGTAGAGGAAAATTCTAATAGTGAGTTTTCTATTGATTTATCAGCCTTAAAGGGAAATAGTTATTTAATTAAGGTGGTTAATTATAAAAATAAAGATCAGGTTAATTCTAAGGAGTTAAGTTATGATTTGGAAATTATTAATGAGAATGAGGTTAAAATTGAAGTATATAAAAATCAGATAAAAGATAATTTGGCTACTTCTAATAGTGGATTGTTGATTGAGAAGAATATATTAAGCTCTAAACAAAAGCAAGAGGATAATTATAAAATAGTTGTTTCATCAGCAAGAAAATTAACAAAAGATGATTTACTAACGATAAGAATAACAAGTTAATTCAGTAAATGTCAATTTAATGTCTAGGGGTGAATTAAATTGACTTTTTTTTGTAGAAATGGTATGCTAATTGTGTATTATAGGTAAGAATATGGAGGTTAGTATGGATTTTGATATTGATAGAGAAAAGATTACAATAGAAAAAGATGGTAAGAAAGTAGAGTGTGATATACTTTTTACTTTTGATTCAGAAGATACTAATAAAGCATATGTTGGATATACAGATAATTCATTAGGTAGTAATGGGCGTAAAAATATATATGTTTCTGCATATGATCCTTTGAATGGACCTTTGAAATTGGAAGATATAACTGATGAATTAGAATTGGAAATGGTAAAAAATATTCTGCAGGATATAGATAATGATAATAGTATAGGTAATAAATAGAAGATATGAAAGGAGTTCTTATGGATACGTATTTTGAAAGATTAGAACAAATAATTGAAAGACATGAAAAAGAGATAGATCATTTAAATTCTGAGAGAGTTGCTTTGCGTAATGAAGAAAATAATATGTCTTTTAATCAATTTAGTAGGGAATATCAAAATATTATAGATCATTTGGAAAATGAGACTAGAAGTTTGAGGCAAGCTCAAAATACTTTGGATTCTTATCGTAGTAACTATAGTAAGGCTTTAGTTTTAGTGGATGATTTGAAAAGTTTAAGAGATGAGTTAAATGCCGCAAGTAATGGGTTGGAAGAAGATAATTTAAATGCTGATATACGTAGAAAAGAAACTGAATTAGAAAGTATTTTGAATTTATTACCATTAGAGCTAGCTGATAGTTTACGTTCTACTTTAGTAGAAAATGAAACTGTTAAGGAAGAAGAAGTACAACAGCAAGAGGTTAATGAACAGGCTGTGCAAGAAGTAGGGGAATCGAAAGATGCGACTTTGGATGATGAGTTTTCTTTTAGTGATGCCCTAGATGATTATGATAAGGTTTCTAGTGATATAGAAAATCTAAATAGAGCTATTGCAGACAATGAGCGTGCTTTACAAGAGTCTATTGCTAGAATGAATGAAATTTTTCAAGAAGAGCGTCAACGTTTTGAAAATGAAGGTCCTTTTGATAATGAAAAGTTAAATTCTCTTCAAGAGTATTATATGGGATTAAAGATTGCGGAAAATGAAGTGTTTATTGAGGCTAAAAGAAATCAGACTCGTTTAGCTAGAAAGCTTAAATCTTTAAATAAAAAACAAGAAGAAATAAGGCAAATGGATAAGATGGCTTCAGCTTTTGAAGTTAGTTATGCAGAATTTAAGGAATTATCTAGTACCTTGAAGAATAGGAAGATAATAACTCATATTTTAGAGCAAAGAGGATTAGAAAATATAATTCATAAGAAAAGTAGAACAAAAGAGGAAAAGGCAATTTTAAATGAGGCTTTGAATCAAATTCGTAAGGAAATAATTACTTATCGTAAAGAAAATGAAAATGTCAGTATTAAAGAGGCTATAAATGTTCTTTATGGAATGGATAATAAAGTAGTTAAGAAGGCTCAAAGTAAGAGTATGAAAATGCCTGAGAAAAATTATTTGGCTCTTATTGACAATACAAAGCAACTTCCTGCTGTTATTAGGAATGATAGTCCAATTCAACAAACTAAAGAAGTACTTTCAGGACCAAAGGAATTTAATAATTTACTTGATGATAAAAGGGTTGCTTTTCCATTATTACCAGATTTGCAAGCAGCTGCAGTTGATACTAATAAGACGACTGGTCCTAAACCTTTAGAAGGTGTAGGTAATGATAAAGAAGAGGGTAATTTAGAAAATGATGATAATGAGATAGTCTTGCCACAAGTAAAAGTAAATTCTAATGAAGGTGTTAAGAAAGTTACGGATGAAAATGTTAAAGATAATGGTAGTAATAACAATAACAGTAATAATAATGTCAATGTCAATCCTAGTGTTAATGCTACTGGTAGCAAAGCTCCTATTGGTAATGAGGCAACTGTTTCTACAAAGGAACAACAACCTGTTTTAAAAAAAGGTCTTCGTGAGATATTTGGTGATTTGCGTAGGGGATTGGAAATTGGTAAGAAAGATGGTAAACGTTATCAATATAGTAATTTAAAAGTAAGTCAGAATTTTAAAAATGAGTTACAATCAGGAAATGTTTTATATAATATTGTTCATGTTGTTCCAGCTGTTGTAAAGGCTACTACTCAGTTACTTTCTAAGATATCAGGAAAGATTTTATTAGGTAGTGATGCTCGCAAGATGATTGAAACTTTAGAGGATAGAGTGGATAATTTATCAGTTGATGATTTGGAGACAATTTTTAAAGAGTATCGTGGAAATAGAATTAATCAAGAAAGATATCCTTTAGCTTTTAATATGGTAATTGAAAGAAAGATGTCTGAGTATATCTTAGGTAAGGTTAGTAAAATTAATCAAGAAATTGAAAATAGTTATAAAGATGTTTTCCATGCTAATAATTTGTTGAAGGCAACTGATGAGAATCTTCGTAAGGGAAAAATATCTAGTGAGGAAAAGTTACAAAGATTAGATCAAAGAAGACGAATTTTAAAAGTAGCTGCTGATAACATTAAATATATTAGAGATGCTAAAGTTGAGGCTGATAATTTATTGTCTGGTGGACTTCATGGGTTGTCTGAAGATATGAAGGCAGCTGCCTCAAAATTAAATTGTGTTGGTATGCGTTTTGCTAAAAACCATGATATGGATCAAGAATTAGAAGATGCTTTGATGGAATGTGAAAAAAGAGAGAATAAAGCTATTTATGAAAATAACGATGAAGATTTATTAAAGGCTTTTTTAGATAGCGAAGTTTTATTGAGTGAGAATACAGAAATTACAACTGGTCTTACAGGTAAAAAGTCAACTGGTAAGAAATATTATTCGCCTTTGGCTACTCAGTTGGATTATCGTAATGATCCTTTCGTTAGAGATTTATTTACAACAATTGCTGTTTCTATGGCCGCTGTTAATGCTAGTAATGTAATTAAAAATCAAGAGATTCAAGGTGAAAAATACTTTAATAATCAAGAGGCATTAATTAATAAGGTTCATGAGGCTGGAGAATATATAACATCAAGAAAAGGTGCAATGTATAAGGGAATGCGTGCTCAGGCTAATCAAGATGTTCTAAGTAGTGCAGGTTCAATTGAAAGATCTGTGTTAGATAAGACTAATTGGGGTCTTGGAACGGATGTTTACCATACAGCTGACAGTGCCGGTCATGAATTTTATAATGCTATGTATAATAATTTACAGGAACGTTTTGCAAATGTTACTAATGCTTATAGTTCTGGGGCTATAAATCAGACAGATGTTTTAGAGCAATTAGCTAGTATTTCTAATGATACTCATAATACTTTGGTAAATGTTGCTGATGAGTGTTTGAAGATATTGAAACCTTATGCTGAGAGTAATACACGTTTTGATTTGGCTGGTTTTCAAGATACAATGCAATTTTTAGTTGACCATCCTAATGCTATAGCTAATATGAATCAGGCTATGGTTGATGTTCAAAATTTAGGTGATGAGTTAGTATCATTGTCTACTGATCAGTTGGAAATGATTAATAATTTGCCTGGTGATTTAGGTCCAACATTATTATCAGCTGCCTCTACTTGTGCTTTAGCTCAAAGAGTAGCTAGTTCTATGGCTAAGACTCAGAATAAGCGTTATGGTAATGAAGTAACTGAGATGGTAAGTGATTATGCTTATGCAAATAGGCAAGATGAGGAAGAGAAAAAAATAAGATAGTGTATTTGTTAGGCTTAAAGAAAAGAAATTAGTACAATAAAAAAGTACGTCGTTGTACTTTTAACTTTAAATAAACTCCTAGAAATTTTTTAGGAGTTTTTCTTCTGCTATTTGAAATTTGGGGCTTACTAATTTAAACCTTTATTTTTTGAATAAAACTTTTTCACTTTTGTATTGTTTTATAATTAAATTTAAAATAAGACTTATAAAAATAATTATTGATATAAACATTAAACTAATATGAGTATAATTTATGTTGCCTTTATTTATATCATTAAATATTTGTATATGATTTATAAAAGGAATTAGCGCAATTAGATTAGTTGTTTTTAAATTAATCATAGATGCTATCATTCCTGGGAAAAAGCAAATAAAGGTTAGGGGAGTTAAAGCACTTTGAGCCTCTTTAAATGTTTTACATTTTGATGCAATAGCAATACAAAGACCACTTATTAATAAAGAATAAGAAATAATTATTAAAATAGTAAAGAAGATGGTAGTAAGGCTAGGAAACATATTTACATCTTCGTAGAGTTCAAATGCATTATTTGTATAAAATAGAGCTGCAAGTGCTAGAATAAATCCCAGTAAACCAGTAATTATAGAAGTAATGGAAACACTAAGAAATTTTCCTAAAATAATATCTTTACTTTTAATAGGGAAAGTTAGTAGAGTTTCTAGTGTGCCTCTTTCTTTTTCACCAGCTGTTGTATCTGTTGCTGGATAAGTAGCTGATACAGTAATTGCCATTATTACAAATAAGAAAACATATGTAGTAATATAGTTAACATAAAAATTGTCTTCTTTTTTTTCGATAGAATTATGGGTAATATTTATAATATTAAATACTTCATCGCTATTTATCTTTTTACTAGATAGATATTTTTGCTGTAAAACAGTTTTATAATTTTCAAGAAATTTTTCTGCTAGATAGGTAGTTTGTGCACTAATTTCATTATTTTTATCATAGTTTATTTCATAAGTATTTTTATTTTTCTTTATATAAGCATTAATTTTTTGTGCATCATATAAATCTTTTATCTTTTCTTCGCTATTTACTTTGTAATCAACATTTAAGTAATTGGCTATATTTAATTCTTCTTCTGATAATTCATAGGTAAAACCAATTTTATTAAAGTCATCAGGACTAACTTTTACTTCAGAGTCAAATAAAAAAGCTATGCCAATTATTAAGAAGGGTATTAATATGGGAATGATTAACATCATTGATAAAGATTTCTTATCACGAAAAACTTCTCGTAATTCTTTTTTTAATATTAAAAATATTTTACTCTTCATAATCTCCTCCAATTAGTTTAAAGAAACTGTCTCTCAAATTTGTAGTTTTTGTTATCTTTTTTATTTCTGTTGGTGTTCCTGATATTATAATTTTTCCTTTATTTATCATATATACTTTATCACAAATGTTTTCTGCTTCTTCCATATAATGAGTTGAGTAAATAATAGTTTTGCCTTTTTGCTTTTCATTTTTCATAAAATCAAGAATTATTTGACTAGAAATGATATCTAAGCCACTTGTTGCCTCATCTAAGATGTAATATTTTGGATCATGAATTAGACATCTAGCAATGTTTACTCTTTGGGTTTGACCAGTAGAAAGATTTTCTATTTTATTATAAAGAAAATCATCCATTTTCAATATTTTACTTATTTGTTTAATTTGCTTTTCTATTTTGTCTTTTTCAAATTCATAAATATTTAGACACATATGTAGTAATTCATAAGGTGATATGCTTTGATAAATTTTAGTGTTACCTGATAGATAGGCAATATTTTTTTTGATTTCAATTTCATTATTGGTAAAATTTAAATTATCATAAGTAACATTTCCAGTAGTTGGTTCCATTATTCCTCCTATTATTCTAAGAAGGGTTGTTTTACCAGCACCATTAGGTCCTAAGATGCCAACAATTTCTCCATCATGAGCTTCTAAGGAAATGTTATTTACAGCATAAAAATTTATCTTTTTTCTCTTTAGTGTTTTTTGAAATTCTTTTTTTAGATTTGTGACTTTTATCATATTTACTCCTTTTTTACTTCATATTTAGTATATCATAGATATGGGAATTTTGTTTCTCTAAAGAAAAAATATGGAAATGGAAAAAGGAATTAAAAATTTAAGCATAAGAAATTATGTATGGTTGAATATGGAAAATGTAATAGATAGAAATATTAATAAGTATAAATATATTAGTAAAAGCGATAAAAAATATATTGGATAAATAGAATAGAATAGCGACTATCCAAGAATTGGTCTTTTAGGGATAATATCCTATAAAGAAAAAATGCCAAATCATGAGATTTGCACATTTTTATTTATAAATCATTTTGTTCTTAAAGCTTATTATTCTATTAGTAGTCTAACAGTACCATTTTCTTCTAATTTTGTGCCTGCCTCTGGTGATTGGGATGTTACTTTAGAACCAGTCCCTGTATATTTAACTGTAAAATTACTAAGTGCTTTTTTAGCTTTATCTATGTCCATTCCTACTACGTTAGGTACTTCGTAGGTAATTTTGTCTGTCCATTCTAAATCTTTTTCTAATTCTCCTTCTTGTTTTTGGATATCTAAGGCATCGATTATATCAAGAAGTATTCTTCGGGCAATAGGAGTAGTGGTATAGCTAGAAAGTAAAGCTGTGTGTTTTGGATTATCAATGGCTAGGTAAAGAACGGCTTTAGGGTCATTAGATGGGACAATAGCCATAAAGGACATAATGTAATTGCCTACCAAGTAGTGACCATCTTGGACTTTTTGAGCTGTACCAGTTTTTCCACCGATACGATAACCTTCAATAAAGGCAGCTTTACCACCACCTTTAGCAACGACACTTTCTAAAGCTAGGCGCATGGTGTTAGATGTTTCTTTACTTATAACGGTTCTTTTTAGCTTTGATTTATATTCTTTAAAAATTGTATTGGTTTCTGCATCAGAAATATTTTTAACAATTCTAGGTTCATATAATGAGCCACCATTAACTACAGCAGATACAGCAGTTGTTTGTTGAATAGGGGTAACACTGACTCCTTGACCAAAAGCTGTTGTAGCAAGTTCTACATTACCGACTTTTTCTAAATCAAAAATAATTCCTTTACTTTCGCCATTTAAGTCAACTCCTGTCTTACTGCCAAAACCAAATTTATTTAAATAGGAGAAGAGTGTTTTTTTACCTAGCTTTTGTCCTAGTTGGACGAATCCAGGGTTGCACGGGTGTAATACGGCAACACTTTAGAGTAGAAGAATGCCCCCGACAAGCAAGGTTTTTAGAACTCAAACTTTTTAATGAGTTGTCTTCGTTCATATCTAAATCTATATTAATATCTGGAGTATTGAAATCATAAAACACTTTTAATCTTATATGTTTTCGGTTCCCCTTTACTTTTTCAATTTCAACACGCTCAATTAATAGATTGATTAAATATGCTAGATTTTCTTTAATATCTAGTTTAGTATTTAAACAATTATCAATATTTTCTAGTTTAATTTTTAATTTTTCTACTTCGTGAGTCTTTTGGGAATGATCACAAGCAAGTTTTTGTAAATTAAATAATTCAATATTAAACTTATCATTTCTTTTTTTAAATTCAAAATCATCTATCATACCTTTAATACTTAAATCTAATAATTTATCT
>CANQEF010000020.1 GCA_947594675.1 uncultured Bacilli bacterium | reverse complement strand
TAATATGATTTTTAGCCCAATTATTAAATTGGTTAATATCCATGTGTTCCATAAATATATTTTAAAATAATAAATGGGAAAAGAAAAGGTCCCTTTTTAAAGGGACGCATGACAAAATTTATTTTGTCATTTTTTTATTTTTTCTTTTGTTTTTTTTCAAACATATTATAGTAAAAATTATTTAAAATTATGTCAAATTCTCCAATGTATTCTGTGATGGTTGCATCAAATCCTAGTTTATTTTCATTTAATCCACTAAATTCATTTTCTTCTTCAAATTCTCCAACGATACCATTTAAATTTAAATATTTAAAACCTTTTGAATTGTAATCATCAATCATGCGCCATTTTATTAGATAATTGGCATTTAAATAGCCATATTCTTCATCAATTCCTTCACTAATTACGTAAGCTGCGTTATCATAAGTTATTACTAAAGCTCCGGCAATAATAATTCCTTCAGGGTTATTTTTTAATAATTCTGTTGATGTTAGAAGACTATTTTTATATGAATTTATTAGTTTATCAGATTCCATTTTTTTATTAAGATAAGATTCTCTTTCTTTATCATCTAGACTAATATCTTGTACTAAGTTGGCTAAAGTGTCATTGTCTTCTAATTCTTTTTCATAGGTACGTCTACTATTTATGACAAAAGTTTCAGTGTTTATTCGGGCATAGTAGATATCTACTTTTGTGTCAAAATTTTCTATAATTTCTTTGTAGTACTCTATTGGTTTTTTTTCTTTTTTATCGATAAATTTGTATAGCATATTAATGTTTTTATTTTCATCTTTTATAACTTCTACGCCACTATTAGTAGCTTTTCTTATTTTATTTCTTGTACGTTTATCAAATCTGGAAAAGATTTCTCTAATATCTCTATTTAAGAGTACTAAGGCCTCCCATCGAGGTTTTTCTGTTTCAAAGAAAAGGGTTTTTCCTTTATAATTAAAGTGAGCTTTTTTTAAATTTTCAATAATGGTATTACCTTTGCTATTAAAATTCATTACTGTACCAGAATTGTCTCTTATTGAAAGAGGAATATAGGGATCGATTCTTAAAAGAATGAATCCTTGTTTACCAAGTACTTGTTTAATTTTTTCAGCCATTTCATTTAATGATTCGGCATTTTCATAATTAAAAAGAATTCCCCTTGGTGCATAAGCTATTTTTTTATTCATGAAAACTGTTTTGTAAAGAATTAAAGATGCTCCAATTAGTTTGTTTTGGTCATTAACAATTCCGAGATAATGTGTATTGTAACCAAATTTTGTCATTAAATTTCCATAATTAGAACTTTGAAAATAATTTCTATAACGATGGGTAATAGCATAGTTATCAAATTGATCGTAACTTAGTGTAACAATTTTCATATAAATACCCACTTTCATTATATATTTATTTTAATTATATCATAGTAATTAATTTACTTTCAATAATAAAAGTGAGATGTAATAAAAAGTATTGTTTAATTTATATAATAAGAATTGAGGGATAAGTTATGATATTTAGTGTTAATCATGCATGGATAGTAGAATATTATTTTTACTACTTGGGTTTAGTTTTTTTATTTGTAAATCATTTTGTTCTTTTATTCATATCAATTTAGCAAAAATATCTTTTATCTTCATTTAAAATAACTTTTAAAAAAATATTATAAAATATCTTGATTTAGAAAATAGTAAAGAAAAAAATAGTTAAAATTATAAAATTATAGTATAATTTTAATGGAGGATGTGTTATGTTTGAAAACAAAAAAATTTTAATTTTGGGAATGGCAAGAAGTGGATATCAAGCTGCTTTAGTACTTTCTAAAAGAGGAAATATAGTTTTTTTGAATGATAGTAAAACGGAAGAAGAACTTGATCAAGAAAAAATACTTGAATTGAAAAAATTAGGTGTTAAATTAATTTTAGGCAGTCATCCTGATGAATTATTAGATGAAAGCTTTGACTATTTAGTAAAAAATCCTGGTGTACCAATAGATCATAAATATGTAATTAAAGCTAATGAATTGGGAATTGAAGTTATAAATGAAGTTGAACTTGCTTATAGATTGTTACCTAAAGATGTAAAAATAATAGGAATTACTGGTACTAATGGTAAGACAACTACAACTACTTTAACTTATCAAATAATGAAAGCAGCTTATGGCGATAGAGTCTTTTTGGTGGGAAATATTGGTTTTCCTTTATGTAGCATACTAGATGAAGTAAAAGAAGACAGTATTTTAGTTATGGAAGTTTCATGTCAGCAATTAGCTAATTTAAAAGAGTTTAAACCTAATGTAGGTATAATGACTAATTTAAGTCCAGCGCATATAGACTTTTTTAAAAGCTATGAAAATTATAAAAAAGTGAAAGCTAAATTGTTTGCTAATCAAAATAGTGCTGATGTTGCAATTTTAAATTTAGAGAATGAAGACGTAATTAATGAGTGTAAAAATATTAAGTCTACAGTTAAGTATTTTTCTAGTGCTAAAGAAATTAGTGGCTGTTATATAGATGATGAAGCAATTTATTATTATGGTGATAAAATTGTAAATATTAGAGACATATTAATTACTGGTAAACATAATTTAGAAAATTGTATGGCGGCAATTATGGCGGTTAAGGAGTTTTCTGTTTCTAATGATGTAATTAGAAAAGTTATTAGTACTTTTAAAGGTGTTGAACATAGACTTGAATATGTTGATGAAGTTATGGGAGTAAAATACTATAATGATACAGAGGCTACCAATATAAAATGTACTCAAATTGCTTTAAATTCTTTTAATGAACCTATTATATTAATATTAGGGGGATTAGATAGGGGGCAGGACTTTGATGAATTGACATCTTATATTAAAAATGTTAGATCTATAATAGCAATTGGTCAGTGTCGTAATAGAGTTTTAGAATATGGTAGTACTATTGGTATCCCTACTTATAGTTTTGAATTTTTGAAAGATGGATTTCAAAAATGCGTTGAGATAGCGAAGTCTGGAGATATAGTTTTATTAAGTCCAGCTTCAGCTTCGTGGGATCAGTATAAAGAGTGTGAAATTCGTGGAGATGAATTTAAAGAATATGTTAATAAATTAAAGGAAAAAAATGAGGAGGAAAAATAATGAAAATAGTTGACGTAGTAGGAAGAGAAGTATTAGATTCAAGAGGAAATCCAACAGTAGAGGTAGATGTTATTTTAGAAAATGGGGTTAAAGGAAGAGCAATTGTTCCAAGCGGAGCCTCTACTGGTGAAAGGGAAGCTTTAGAATTACGTGATGGTGATAGCAGATATAATGGAAAAGGAGTTTTGAAAGCTGTTTCTAATGTTAATGGGATTTTAAGGGATGCAGTTATTGGTATGGATGCTCAAGAGCAAAAAAAATTAGATTATAAAATGATAGAACTTGATGGTACAGAAACAAAATCAAAATTAGGAGCAAATGCTATTTTAGGAGTTAGTATGGCTGCCTTAAAGGCTAGTGCTATTAGTGAGGGTAAGGATTTATATGAATATGTTGGTGATGGTCATACATTGCCTGTGTGTATGATGAATATTATTAATGGTGGTGCTCATGCTGATAATAATTTGGACTTTCAAGAGTTTATGATTGTGCCTCAAAGAGATACAATTAGGGAAAGAATTAGAGTTGGGGCTGAAGTTTTTCATAGTTTGAAAAAGGTTTTAAATGATAAGGGTTATTTTACAGGAGTTGGAGATGAAGGTGGTTTTGCTCCTAATTTGAATTCTAATAAAGAAGGCTTTGAACTTATAATGGAAGCTATTAGAAAGGCTTCTTATGAGCCTGGTGTTGATGTAAAGATTGCTATTGATGTAGCAGCATCAGAGTTTTATAAAGATGGGGTTTATCATGTTGATGGTAAGGAATTAACTACAGATGAGTTGATTGCGTTTTATCAGGAGCTTGTTGATAAATATCCTATTATTTCTATAGAAGATCCGGTTGACCAGAATGATTGGAAAGGTTTTAGCAAAATAACTGAGCTTTTAGGTAGTAGAATACAATTAGTAGGGGATGATTTATTTGTTACTAATAAAAAGTATTTACAGATGGGTATTGATAATAAAGCTGGTAATGCCATTCTTATAAAAGTAAATCAAATTGGTACTATTACTGAGACCTTGGAGACAATTGAACTTGCTAAGAGTCATGGATATAACACAATTATTTCACATAGAAGTGGTGAAACAGAGGATACAACAATTGCTGATTTAGCAGTTGGATTGGATTTAGGTCAAATTAAGACGGGATCTATGTCTAGAACGGATAGAATTTGTAAATATAATCAATTAATGAGGATAGAGGAATCTATTAATAATTCTAATTAATAAAAAATTCTTTAATGAGTATGGCAAGTACAAATTGTTAACAAAATTATTGCGAAGAAAAGAAATTTATGATAATATAGTGTTGTTATTCGGAGGGATATAATGGAAACGGCATTATTGATTATATCAATTTTATTAATAATTATTGTTTTATTGCAAAGCTCTAAGTCAGAAGGTGGTGCTCAAATTATTGCTGGCGGAGGGGCTGAGTTATTTACTAAACGAAAAGAAAGAGGTTCAGAGTTGGTAATTAGTAGAATTACTTTGATATTGGGTCTTGCTTTCTTTGGCATTTGTTTAGTGGCAATGTTTATTTAAGGACGATGGTCCTTTTTCTTTTGGAAAAAGGGACTAGTTATAAATAATAAAATAAAGTATAATTAAGGAAGAAGGTGATATTAGTGAAAGACGACATTATTAATATTTTAAAAAATAGTGATAAAGCATTAGATGTTTATGAGTTACAAGATAAGCTTGGTATAAAAAATGTAGAGGAAACGATTCAGTTAGTAGATACTTTAAAACAATTAGAAGATGACGTTATTGTTTATCATTCAAATAAAGATAAATATTTATTGTTGGAGAATAGTCATTTGCGTAAAGGTACTATGAGAGCTAATAAAAAGGGATTTGGTTTTGTAGAAATTGATAATATGGAAGATGATGTTTATATTTCTCAGGAAAATATGAATGGAGCTATTCATGATGATGTAGTTTTAATTGAAATTACTAGTAAGATGAATTTGGATAGATTAGAGGGTCGAGTATTAAAAATTATAAAAAGACAGGTTCAAAGATATATTGGTGAAATTACTTTTGATAAAAAAGGATTAGGTCATATAAAATTAGATGATTCTAAAATAAAATTGGAAGTAGTTATTCCTAAGGATAAGTCACTTAATGCTGTAGATGGACACAAGGTAGTTGTTCAACTTGGTAAAAGGATTAATAATTACAAGTATGATGGTGAAGTAGTAGAAATTATTGGTCATAAAAACGATCCTGGAGTTGATATTTTATCTATTGTGTATAAGTATAATATCAATGTTGATTTTCCTGATGACGTAAAAGAAGAAGTAAAAAATATTCAAATGGAAGTTAGTGATAATGAGATTTCTGGAAGAAGGGATTTAAGAGATTGGGAAATTTTTACCATTGATGGTGATGATACTAAGGATATAGATGATGCTATATCTATAAAAAAGCTTTCAAATGGTCATTATGAATTGGGTGTCCATATTGCCGATGTTAGTTATTATGTAAAAGAGGGAAGTCCACTTGATAATGAGGCTATGGAAAGAGGTACAAGTGTTTATTTGGTGGATAGAGTTATTCCAATGCTTCCTCATGAGCTTTCAAATGGAATTTGTTCTTTAAATCCAAATGTCGATAGACTGGCCATTTCTTGTGTAATGGAGTTTGACGGAGCTGGAAAACAATTAAATTATGAAATTTTTCCTAGTGTAATTAAATCACGTATACAGATGACTTATAAAAAAGTAAATAGTATTTTAGTAGATAATGTTGTTCCTGCTGGATATGAGCCTTATGTTAAAAGTTTGATGATGATGGAGGAGTTAGCTAAAATTCTTCGTGCAGCTAAGGTAAAAAGAGGTTACATTGATTTTGAAGTGGATGAGGCAAAAATTTTAGTTGATGAAAATTGTGTTCCTGTTGATGTTGTTTTGCGAGATAGAAGTTTGGGAGAAAATTTAATTGAGGATTTTATGATTGCAGCTAATGAGTGCGTTGCTACACATATTTATTTTATGAATTTGCCTTTTATTTATCGTGTTCATGAGGTCCCTAAGGAGGAAAAAATTCGTAGTTTTTTAGGATTTGTAAGTAGTTTGGGTTATCAAATTCCTGGGGATATTAAGGATACTAGACCTACTACAATGCAGAGAATTCTTAAATTTTTAAGAGACAAACCAGAGTTTAAAATACTTTCTAGTTTATTACTTAGAAGTATGCAAAAAGCTGTTTATAAACCAGAAAATTTAGGACATTATGGTTTGGCTAGTAATTGTTATACGCATTTTACTTCACCGATAAGAAGATATCCTGATACAACAGTACATAGATTGTTACATATATATTTGTTTGATGGAAAAATGGATATGGCGACAATTCGTAAGTGGGAAGAAAAATTGATTTATATTGCTGATCATTCTTCAGCGAGAGAACGGGCTTCTGTTGATTGTGAAAGAGAAGTTGAAGATATGAAGATGGCTGAGTATATGGAAAAGCATATTGGTGAAGAATATGAAGGTATGATTTCTTCAGTTACAAGTTTTGGTATGTTTGTAGAACTTAATAATTTGATAGAGGGCTTGGTTCCTTTACGAGATATGAACGATTTCTTTCATTTTGATGAGGAACATATGACGTTGACTGGTGAAAGAACTCATATAAAGTATGCAATTGGTGAAAAAATTATTGTTAAGGTGATTAGAGCTTCTAAGGAAGATAAAACAATAGATTTTGAGGTTGTTAGAAAGGTAGATTAGTATGGGTAGCAAGGTTAGGAAAGTAAAAAAGAGAAAGTTGAAAAAAAGTGTTAAAATTTTAATTTTGATAGGTGTTGTTTTAATTGGGGAAAGTTATTTTTACTTTGCTAATTCTGCAAAAATGAAAAAAACAGTTGAGAATTCTGTTGATAGGACAGAAGAGAAAGAAAAAGAAGAAAAAAAATTACCAAAGGATTATACAATTAGCTTATTTATGGTTGGTGATGCATTAATTCATAGCACGGTTTATGAGGATGCTAAGCAGTCTGATGGAAGTTATAATTTTATTCCTATGCTTGAGTTTATTAAGCCGATTTCTATAAAGCATGATTTGGCTTATTATAATCAAGAAACTATTCTTGGCGGTGAGGAGTTGGGATATTCTAATTATCCAAGATTCAATTCTCCGCAGGCCGTTGGAGATGCTTTTTTAGATGCTGGTTTTAATATGGTTTCACTTGCTACTAATCATACAATGGATAAAGGTGAACAAGGAGTTATTAATTCTGTTAATTATTGGAAAACTAAAAAGAATGTTGCTTTTACTGGACAATGGTTATCTCAAGAGGAAAGAGATAAGCCTATTATTTATGAAAAGAATAATATAAAATATGCTTTCTTTTCTTATACAACTTGGACTAATGGATTAGAAACGCCAGAAGGTAAAGAATATTTAAATAATGTTTATTCGAATGAGAAGGCTATGAATGATATTAATAAGGTTCGTAGTGAAGTTGATTTTGTTATTGTTGCTATGCACTGGGGAACTGAATATTCATTGGGCGTTTCTGGTACGCAGGAAGAGATTGCTAATTATTTAAGTGGTTTGGGAGTTGATTTAATAATTGGTGCTCATCCACATGTTGTTGAGCCAGTTGAGTATATTAATAATGGGAAAACTTTTGTTATTTATTCTCTAGGCAATTTTATATCGGATCAAGAGGGTACAGAAAGGCTTACGGGATTAATGATGGAAGTAACTTTAAAAAAACATGTTGATGTTGATGATATGGTTACTAATACAGTAATTAATCCAAAAGCAGAACTTATTTATACTAAGAGTTATTATGGCGGAAAACGAAATTTTAAAGTTTATCCTTATCCTAGCTTAAATGATTCACTTTTGTTAAATTATTCTTCTTTTTATGATAAATATAAAGGAGTTGTTAGTGAAAGGTATCCAGATTTAGTTTGGGGATTAGCTTGATAATAAAGAAAAGTTGGTGATAAAGTGGAGATTATAAATAGAAAAGCAAGGTATAATTATTTTGTTGAGCAGGAATATGAAGCTGGAATTGTATTGACTGGTACTGAAATAAAATCTGTGCGAAAGGGTAATTGCAATTTAAGGGATTGCTATGGGATAGTAAAAAATAATGAAGTTTTTTTACTAAATATGTTTATTGGCCAGTATGAAGAAGGTAATATTTTTAATCATGAGGAAACTAGAAATAGAAAACTATTACTTCATAAGAAAGAAATAAAGAAAATAAAGGAATCTTTAGAAATTATGGGCTTGACACTTATTCCTTTGAAAGCATATTTTAAGGGAAGTAATTTAAAAATACTCTTAGGTGTATGTCGTGGTAAAAAGAATTACGACAAGAGGGAGAGTATCAAACAGAGAGATATTAATAAAGAAACAGCTAAAAATTTGAAAAAATTTTAGCTGTTTCTATTATAAATACTATATAAATCTAAAAATTGTTGATAACTTTTTTAATAGTTGAATTTCTTTATGTTTATGTTCTTTGTAATACTTTATGTCTTTAGTCATTGATAAAGACACTTTTTTAAATGTAGTGTAAATTTGTGGTCATGGTTGGATAACGTTTGCTTAAATGTAGAAACTAATGTATAAACTCTTTTATTTAAATATAAAATAAAATTACTTAAATAAATAATAAATAGATAGGAAAAAATATGCAAAAATATTTATATCTTTATTTTGTTTAATTTCAAAGTCAAAAAATTGCTTTAATGGATTGCCTTGCTCCTATTTTTTAGTAAATAGTTTTGACTAGAGTCAGTTAGACTATTTTTGTTCGGATTTTTCGATCTGAGCACTTTAGTATTGCTGCTAAATATTTTTAGCATCTATTAGTTCCATATATACTTTTTTTAAATCATTTTCTTGTATTCCTAAATCTCGGAAGATAGAGTAAGCATATTCTATTTCTATTTTAAAAAAGCATTTATCATCACTTAAGATTTTTTGAATTAATTTATATTTTTTTAAATTTAATTCGTTATCAATATTTAACTCTATTAACTTATTATTAAGCAGTCTTAATTTTTCTATCATTTTTTTATTCCTCCAACTATACCTGGAATTTTTGGCTTTTTGTCTACATATTCAAATAATCCATTGTCAAATTTGTCCTGAAGGTCTTCTCTTGAAATAGAAACTAAATCATTATTTGGATCAAAATAATAATAAATGTTTTGGTCTGAATTATCTTCAAAGCTTTGCTGGTTTAATGTAAAAATGGCACTTGCTTTTGCAACTCTTTCTGAATCAAACTGTTCATTATTTCTTATTATAGTTACGTCTATATTATTTTGTCTTTCTTGTTCATTAAATAATATTTTTCTTAACTGTAAAACATATGATAAAGAGTCAATTCCAACCATTTTAGTTGAGTTAGCTTTTTTTATTAGGATTGATAATTTTTCATTTAAATCAATTTCTTTAAAATTAGTAGTGGTTTTTGAATATTCAGAGATTAATTCCTCAAAGGTTTGTACATATTCGACTTTTGGGTTTTCTTCTAATTGACTTTCTTGTTGAGCTGTTAATTTGTACATTTTAGTGACTGAGCTTTTAAATTCCTGTTGTGTATTTGTATTGCGATTAATGCACTTTAAACCAACTAAAGGCTGATTTAATTTTGCTCGCATTATATCTCCTTGAAGAATAGAAGTAACAGAATCTGCACTAACTAAATACTTATCACTTCTAAATTCTAAATTAGCATGTCCTTCTCCGTATGCTTCTCCAATCATATTTTTGTAATTGCTTCTAAACTTGATACCTAAACTATCTAAAAGTTTTGAATATATCAAATTAAATTCAAAACAAACAACTTTATTATTATTTGGAGTGATAGTCGAAATATAATTAAGGTCTTTATGCTTTTTGGTTGCAATTCCTTTTTGATTTACAGCATAATATTCATCGTCATAAGTTAAAATTTTACACATTTTTATATAAATATATATTGCCTTTTCAAGATTGTTAGCATTTTGTGGTATTCCATTCATTATTGCGTTTTTTAAATTTATATCAAGTTCTACATCTTTAAATTTTGAGTCTTCAGTTTCTAAATGTTTGTTAATTGCTTGTATGTCAATTTTTTGTAGTGACTTAATGTCATTAAATCTATCTACTATTATAGATGGCATTAAATATTCTTGAAAAATTTTATGTTCTCTAAAAAAATTATAAGAGGCGTATATAAAGTATTCTTTTGGAATGTTGTTAATGCTTTCTATTTCATTACTATTGCATAATTCATCAAATTCTTCTTCAGATAATTGCATCAAAGAAATAATTTCCTCAATGGGAATTGAATATTTATTTCCCTCTATGTCAATATTATAGTTATTACCTTTGTTTTTTTCTAAAAATTTTTTAAATGATATATTTTCTTTGAGTCTTTCATATTTTTGTTTTTCTTCTGGCTCTAATACTAATTGATTTAATGAAATAAGTTGTTCTATCCCTTTAATAATTTGAGGTTTTTCATAATAAATACTTCCTCCTGTATCTCCAGCAATAATGTAACTGATACAAAATTTATTTATTTCATTGTTAAAAAATCGGGTTGCATAATCATAATAATTATCATCTTTTAATATTCTTTTAAGAAATTCAATACTAACCTCTTGATTATCTATTTTTATTTTTTCACTATTTTTAATATTTTCTATATCATCAGAAGTTGTGAAAATTGTATATTCTCCGATAGCTTTTAAATATGGATATTTTTCCATCCATTCTTCTGTTGTTAAATTTTCCATCTTTACCTCCTGTATCTTTTAAATTTATTATACCATTCTTTAGTGCTTGTATCTATATTTTCTTATTCAAAATCATTTTGTCTTTTTATTTGTAAAAAAACTATATGAGTAGCTAGATTTTAAAGTGGCTTTAGTATTATTACTCCACACATTTACTTTTATTTTATGTGTATTCTTTGATACAGTTCATTTTTTAAAATACTCTATTAAAAGTAGCAATTCCGTTACAATCTTCTATAATTTTCATACATATTGGTGACAATAAAATTTTTCATTAATTCCTAGATTATATTGCCTTTCATCTCTTATTAAGAGTGTTAAAAAATTATTTAATTAACATTATCATAATCTGCTTTTCTAATTGTGTATATCTCCTACTAATAAATGATAATATTATTTTTAAGTATGTAACTTTGCTTTTTAAATTTAAAATATGAAATTTTAATTACAAAAGTTATACCATAAATTATAAAACTCAAACTATAAAAGTTCGAGTTTGGTATCTATTTCGGTGCAGGTGTAAATATCTATAATCTATTATCAAATTAGAAATTAATATTATGTAATATCAATTTTAGTAGAATTATTATAGATTTATTATATTTTTGTTGAGCTATTTAATTAATCTCAATTGTTTTTCTTTTCCATTTAAGTCTTTTTCTTCAGGCTGTTGATGCAAAAAAGCTTGTTCCATTTCTTGTAAGTAAATCATTTCATCAAGCAATTTCTTTTTTTGTTTAAGTTGAATTAGTGAATCGTTTTCACTAATTTCGATATGTTTATTGTTTATATTAGTTTCATCGTCTTTAATTATTTCATCCATTTTACTAGTTATATTTTCTTTTACTTTAAATATAGTATTTTCATTAAATATATATTTCATTTTTTCTAAAATGTTTAGTACTTCTTGATTATCCAAACTATTAAGAATAGTCTTATATTCTCGATCTAATTTTTTAGTAATAATTTGAACAAATGGATATAAGTTAAAAACTGGAAACATAGATAATAACAATCTTGTGGCATATTTATCACGATTGACTACTTCATTAGCTATTAAAGAAGTTAGATTATGATTTTCATCGACCTTTTTATATCCCTTACTCTTTAATTTTTTGTCAAATTCTGAGTGCAGTTTTTTTTCTTTTATATACATATATATACAATCTATGAAGGATGGTATATATAATCCTAATATTGTCAAATATGTCATAAATTATATCCTCCAAATTAATTATATCATAATTTAATCTTCTAGGCATATAAAAAACTACCTAAGGTGTGACTTCCCGAGTTTGACAGTTACTTTAAGTCAAAACAAAGAACAAACCGTTATTTTATAAGGGTTTAATGGATTTTTTG
>CANQEF010000019.1 GCA_947594675.1 uncultured Bacilli bacterium | reverse complement strand
TTGTGTTGTAATGTCTTTTTTTGTATTTTAAAAAGTGGTAAAATTTCTTTCACCACTCCTTAATGTTTAAGAACCAGTTTTTCCACAACTTTTGTGAATTATTTTTGTAAATTAGATTTTTTCTATTTTATAAATTGAATACTTATTTATTTTAGGTTTAAATCTTCTAATTAAATTATGTTCATCATCATATTCAGCAAACGTACCATTTGTAGAAGAAGTAACTAGAATATTAGAATTATTTAAAATATCTATATTTCCATATATACCGGAATATTCTAAATCAAAACTTGTGACTAAAGAAAAACTTCTACTAGTTTCATCAATATAATAACTATAATAATATGATGTATCTCCTTGATAAGGATTATTATTTTTTATATTTATAGAGTTATAGTCGAAATCAGGTCTTGTTTTGGAAAAACCATAATTATTATTGAAAAATGTTAAATAATAAGAAGTAGCACTTTCTTTTTTTAAATGAATGCTATTTTGACCACTATGAATTTTAAAATCACCTATTTTATTAAAAACATAATCATTAAAGGATGAATCTTTCCAGAAACTATCATTACTTATTATATATTCTAATTTTGGCGTTGTAAAAGGATTAGAAATTTTAAAAATAGAAGATGTTTCTTTACTACTTATTACTAAATTATTATCCATTATGACAAAAGAATTAAAATCAAAATAATCTAATTCATTATTACCTTTTTGATATTTTTCAATATATTCTTTAAAAAAATCAGAAAAAGAAATTACTTCTGTTAATTCATTAGTTTCAACATCTATTTTTATTAGACAATCATTTATACTATCTTTTCTCTTTTCCGTTGCTAGTAAAAGTAGAGTATTCTCATAATAAATGTAATCATTTTTAATATGATATTTACCTGTTTTATAAATATTAGTTATTTGTCCTAAGTTATTCATTCTAATTATTTCAGTATTTGATATATTAAAATATAAATAATCATCATTTTTTATTAAAGAATAAGCTTTATTATTTTTTATAGGAAATTCACTTCTTATAGTACCAAAATTATCGTATAAAGCAATATAATCTTGATAATCTGATTCATTTCCTAGCATAGCATATAATCCCTCATTTAATTCTTTTTTACTAGTACCATCTTCATAAGAAATATTTTTTTCAGCGTTAATTTCTATATCGCTTAAATCAATTGTAAAATCGTAATAAGTTGATTTATCCTCTTTTAGTAAAGTTAGTCTTATATTATTACTTTTTCCTGGTATAAGCCCTATTATTTGGCAACCATAATTATCATTATTTATTTTTAAATTTTTACTAAATGGATTAATTTTATCACTAGTTATTTCATATTTTAATTCTTTAATATCATGATTTTTAAAATATACATTAGCACTTAAGGAGTTCGTTCCATAAGGATTATATATAATTATATAATCTTCTTTCATTGAAGATATTAAGTTATTTATTTTAGTTGTTATAACTTTTTGATATTTTAAGTTATAAATAGAAATGTCATTATTCTTGTATACTTTATAAATATTATTACCTAAAGATTTATCTTTTATTAGTTCTATATTATTACTTAGCCAATCATCTTCTTTTAGTGTCTGTGCTAAATCTTTTTTATTGAAGTAATTAAATAACGTTATTATTAAAAGTATGATAATTGATAATATAATAATTATTATTTTTTTCTTATCACCCATATAAACCTCCAGATGAAGTTAATCTTTTATACTTTTTAGTGCATCCTCTATTGTTTCTTTTACAATATAGTTAGTGTCTTTTTTTAATATTTTTTTTAATGATGGATCTACTGTTTTTAAAATATACTTATAATTAGCTTGCTTTAATAAATCATAATCTGTTTCATCATGAGCTATTACTGTTAATTGATTATTTTTTTCAGAAAATATTTTTTTGTAAGCAGATAATTTATCAGAATTATTTATAATTAAATCAGCATTTTCTTTAGAGATATTTAAGTTAGTAATGTTAAGTAAGTCCTTTAAAATTGCTTTTTTATAATTTTTTATTCGTATTTGATAAATGGGATATTTATTTTCTTTTACTTCTTTTCTTTCTAAGGAAGAATTAGCTGTTTCAAAAACTACTTGTTCTTTATCTAATAGAGGAAGGATTGGTTTAATATCCTTATAAGCTATGCTTTTTTTATAAACACATTTATTTTTATTTACGTCATAAACATAGCTACCATTTAAAGCGATAATGTAATCTATAAATGGATATGATTTATTATAATTTAATATTTCTTCATAATTACGGGAAGATGTTATAATAAATTTATATTTTTGATTACGTAAATTATCTATTTCTAGCATTGTTTTAGTAGAAATAGCTTCTTCTTCATCAATTAAAGTTTTATCGAAATTACTTACAATTATTTTCAATATTTATTCCCCCTACTTTAATTAATTTTTTTTGAATAAGAAATGATTATTATTAGCAATGAAGTTCCTAATAATAAGCCAGCTATTACATCTGTTGCATAATGGACTCCAACATATATTCTACTAGTAGCAATTGATAAAATAAATATGATTAGTAATATTGATAGAGTATTCTTCAATAGCTTGTTTTTAATATTTTTTTGCACTAAATATAATAAATAGCCGTATAAACAGATTGCTATCATGGTGTGACCACTAGGAAAAGAAAAGCCGCCTTGTTTTATTAAGTGCTTTACTGTTGGCCTTGTTCTTCTAACGAGATGTTTTACTAAGGAATTAACTATGACACAAGAAAAAGTACTTATGGTAAGTATTATAGCATTTTTATTTCGAAAAGCTAGAATTAATATTCCTAATACTATTATAATCATATTAGTATTTCCAAACATAGTTATAAATTTAAAATAGCTATCTAAAAATGAGCAACGATATGATATTAGAAAATTATAAATTGCCGAATCAAAACTTTTAGTATTTTGTGTTATAACTAGTAGTAGAATTATTAAAAATATAAATATAAATGTACTAGTTATAATTTTCAAATTTTTTTTCATAGACTTTACTCTTTTCTTTATAAGATAATTTATTTTTGCAATCACTAAGTGCCTCACAACAATTAATTACATTAGCTGATGAAGATAATTGCCTTTGTGATATATCATTATAAATAGACGCTTTTTTCAACTGTTGCTTTAAATATTTTAATAAATTAGTTTTTTTATAAGGAGTATTCTTTAATGTTTCTACTATTAATTCTTGTTTAGTGAAAAAAAGGATTAAGCTATCTTTTTTACCTATTATATCTATTAATATTTCCATAATAATAGTTTCTACATAATAAAGTCTATTTTCATTTAATTCTTCTTTCATTCCATTCATAATCATTTTTAAAAAAGCCTCTATTAATCCATTATTTATAAATGGTCCTAATTCTTTATTACATTTATTACTTTTTAAAATTTCTGTAATGTAAATTCTATATATTTCACTTATATTTTCATTAAAAATATTTTGAGGGATTTTTTCTTCTACATCATTGATGGATATTTCTTTATTTGTTAGTAATTCAATTGTTTTTAAAAAATTGGTGAGTATTTCATTTGTTGAATTAATAATATCACATCCACTTCTAGTTAAAATTTTCTTTTAGCTCTTTTTTATAAACTTCTACTCCTGGTTGATCAAAGGGGTTTACTTCAAATAGATAGGCACTAAAGGCAGCACTTAATTGAAAAAAAGATATCATTTTACATATATTTTCTTCGCTTAAACTATCCATTGAAATAATAATGCAAGGAACATTTCCAGAATTATGAGCTTTTATTACTGAATCTTGTACAATGTTATTTATAGCATATATTTCTTGAGAATTATATTTTAGGGAAGTAGAAGTATTTATTTTAATAACTGTTTCAAAGAGAATTTTATTTCCTTCTTGAATAAATTGACCTAAAGAATGCAAATCTCTAGTACCAATAGTTGAAATAGGTAAAATGCCTTTATTATTCTTACCTTCAGATTCAGCAAATAGTTGTTTTAGCCATTCTGTAAATAAAGATAATTTTTCTTCATATATAGAAAAATTTTCTACTTGATAACCTCTTTCAAATAAGAGATTTCTAACACAAGCGTATGTATAAGCCTCATCAATTAGACTTAATCCTAGAAAATAATTATCAATAATTTTTTTTATATCAAAGTTTAAAGAAAGAGCTAATAGATGAGCTGGAGTAATGAAACTATAACGTCCACCTATATCTTCATTTATTGTAAATAATTGATATTTATTTTCAAGGCATTCTTTAGATAAAGGATTTTCATTATCGGAAGATGTTATAATAATTCTTTTTCTAATTTCATCTTGAGAATATTTTTCCTCTAAGAGGGATTTCAATAATTTATAAGTAATTGTTGTTTCTAAAGTTGTTCCACTTTTGCTGATTATATTTAGTGTAAAATCTTTATTTTCTAGATAAGAAATTAAGTCAGTTAAATATTTACTGGATAATGTTGTTCCTGCATAAATAACTTCAAATTTTTTGTCATTAAAATAATCTTTAAAAATATTAGTATAAGCACTACTTCCTAGAAAAGAACCACCTATACCAACAACGACAAGGCAATCAGAATTGGCTTTTATTGCTTTACTTGTCTTTATAATTTCTTCTATTATTTCAGGATTAGGCTTTTTAGTCCAACCAATCATGTTACTAGATTTAAATTTTTCTAAAATGGTGTTTTTTTTATCTAACAAATTGGCAAAGGCATCTTTAGTAATAAATTTTTCAGTGTATGTAAAAAAATCAAAAGAAATCATTTAGTCACCTTCTTATAAAAAAATTATATCATGTATTTAAGCTTATGAAAAGAAAAAGAAAAGACTCATTTTATCTTTTCTTATTTAATGTAAAGCTTAATTTCATGGATGGACTTATCATTTACTAAATCAATTGTATTACTAATTTTTCTTTTACCATCAAGTATTAATTCTTCTTTTTCGCCTTTTACTACTTCAATGTTATAAGTAGTTTGTTCATAATGGTAAACTATTTTAAAGCCATCCCAATGTATAGGTATTTTAGGATCTAATTTTAATTTTTCGCCTTGTTTTTTCAAACCTAAAATATCTGAAATAGCTACTTTATAGAACCATCCAGCTGAGCCTGTATACCATGTCCAACCACCATGTCCTGCAAATTTTTTTGAAGAGTAAATATCAGCTGCTATGACATATGGTTCTACACAATAAGTTGATACTTTATCAGGTGTTGAACGTTCTATTGGATTTATCATTTGAAAGTAACGATATGCTCGATCATGATAACCTGTTTTTATTAAGGCCATTAGATACCAAGCAACTGCATGAGTATATTGTCCTCCATTTTCACGGATGCCTTTATGGTAATCCATTATATAACCTGGGTTATTTAAAGATTTTTCAAATGGTGGTGTCAATAATTTTATTATTCCTAAATTTTCATCTACTAATTGTTCTTGAACACTTGTAATAATTTCAGGAATACGGCTTTTTGGAGCAACATTACTTAGTATAGAAAAACTTTGGGAGATTAAATCTATTTTACATTCATTATTTTCATGACTACCTAATTTATCGCCATTATCATAGAAAGCTCTTAAATAATATTTACCATCCCAAGCTCTTTTATTTAAATTTTGAGCTAGTTTTTCGTTGAAATCTAGGTATTTACTTGTATCTATTTTAGTATGTTTTTTTAGAATTTTAGTAAACATATCAATACAATTGTAAAGGAAGAAACCTAACCATACACTTTCGCCTTTACCTTTAATACCTACCCTATTCATACCATCATTCCAATCGCCACCACCCATAAGAGGAAGTTTATGACTACCTAGGGAATGCATTGATAAGTCTAGAGCTTTAAGACAATGATTTAAAAGAGTATCATTTTCTTCTGAATAACTAAAAGTAATACCTTTCTCATGCTCATAATCACCTAATTTTTCACCTATAATATAAGGAATTTTTTCTTCTAAAATGCTATAATCAGCAGTTATATTTATATAGTTACAGGTTGCATATATAAGCCAAAGATAATCGTCTTTAAATTTACTTCGTAAACCAAAATGATTTTTTTCATGCCACCAATGAAGAACATCTCCTTCTTTAAATTGATGTTTAGCATTGATTAAAATTTGATTTCTAGCAAAGTCAGGCTTTATAATGGCGATATTCATGTTATCTTGCAACTGATCTCTGTATCCAAAAGCACCGCTTATTTGGTAATATCCAGCACGAGCTAAAATTCTAGATGAAATCGTTTGATATAAGTACCAACCATTAACAACGTAATTGAAACTATTTTCTGGTGTTTTTACTTCAATTGTTTTTAATATATTATGCCAATTATCTTTTACAGATTTCAATTCTTTTTTAGCATTAATTAAATTATTATATTTATTTATAAGTTGCAAATTATCTGTATCACTTTTGCTGCAGCCTAAAGTAAAGATAATACTTTTTTCTTCGGCAGGTTTTAAATCTAATTCTATGGAAATACTTTTTATTAGTGTTTTATCACAGATAGCCGAAATTATTTGTTCACTTGAAGACATAAAGACATTGACATCATTATAATTATTCATATAAACATTTCGCATCTTTAAATAATTATCTTCTTTTATAAATTCTGTTAAAATGTGTCGTGATGTTTTTTCTTCAAAATTACCAAATGTTGGATTAATCCAAAATTCTATTTCTTCATGTAAGTTTTTCTTAGTTTTATTAGTAATTTTCATTAAATAAATTTTTATATTATCTTCTTTAGCAACAAATTCAGTTATTTCTTTTTGTAATTCGGCCGTTCTATTTTCTAATATAGTATATCCAAAACCATGAGTACATTTACTTGGATCAAATATTTTTCCATTGAATTTAAATCCTTCACTTTTATCATTTACTACCATTTCATTATTCCATGAAGTGATTTTAAATTCTTGTGAATTGTAAGCATAGGTGCAACCGCAACCATTATTAGTAATTATTGTTCCAAATGTCTTATTGGCAATAACATTTACCCAAGGAGTTGGAGTATCTTTATTATAAATTACATATTCATTTCCATTATTTTTAAATCCTCCATATCCATTATCAAAAGCTAATTTTTCTTTTTCTAATGGAGTAGTTTTTTCAAATTGATATTTTGGATAATCACTTATTGTATTATTTTTTTGCAATTCTTTAATAGCATCTTCTAATGTTATGTGATTTTCAATTATAAAACGCAATCTTGGTACCATAGCTAATAGACTTTTTTCTTCTTTAGTCAAGTCATCATTATTAATAATTGTAATACTTCCTGGTGTATGATAGAAACTATTAAGAGTATACATTCGATACATTTCATCATCGATTTGTTTTTTAATCATTTTAGAATATTGGCCTGTCTCACTGTTAATGATGATTATGTCAACAAAAATGGAATTATTTTTATAATACTCAAAGGCTTTTAAAATATCTAAAACAAAATTTATATCAGAAATATCTTTTATCTCTACAAGAATTATAGGTCGGTCTCCGCTAATACCAAATTTCCAAAGTCCGGATTGACTCAAAGCATTTTGTCGTAGTAAATCCATTCGATCTTTAGTAACTGATATTTTAGTTGTTTGATATAAGTAATTTAACATAATATTAAATGTACGCATTTTTTCTCCAGTTAAATTCATATTTTTAGTATTTATAATATTCATTAATGGAGCAATTTGGAAAGCTTTTTCTAATTCATCTTCACTATTGTAAGAAGATATTATGTTATTAATTTGTTCTTTACTACGACCAAAACCTACCAATAAATATATTACTTCTTCACTATTAGGTTCGACAGTTATATGATTACGTAGAGAAATAATAGGATCTAGGTTATCTCCAGCATAATTTGTTAAATCATTAGATAGACCTATAGCATTATTTAGATTATTATTTCGTCCAATAAAAGTAGCTCTTTCTGTTTCATATGTAAATTTAGCTGTTGGGTTATTTATTATTAATCTATTTACCATGTAGCTATTTATTTTATTATCTTTACGGCTTTTTCTTTTAGCAATTAATGAATTAGTTTTAGAATCAAATTCTGAAGTAATAAACATATTATTAAATGTTTTATGAGATACATCATCCATATTTTCTGAAAGAATTGGTTCTGTGTAAGTCGTTAATTCTAATTCTTTTTGCTCATCAGAGGTATTTTTTATTGTTATTTTTCTTATTTCAGCATGATGATTTCTTGTAACAACAATTTCTGTTTTGGTTGTTATATATCCATCAGTACGTAAAAATTTAATTTTATCAGAGGCAAAAACCACTTCATATCTATCAGGTTTTATATTCATAGGAGCAAATGTATTACTCCAAGTATATTTTGTCTTTAAATCTTTTATAAATAAGAAAATACCATAGTCTTGTTCAGTAACTTTGCGATATCTATTTAGTTGCAAAGTACGATATCTTGAGAAACTATTACCGCGATCATTCATTAATAAAGCATATTTTTTATTAGATAAAACTGACACTTCTGGCATGTATGAAATATAGTTAAAGGCTCTAATATCATTTTCAATTTGTTCTTTTTTATAGTCATATTTTTTATAGTTAGCCATTTTCATATCGATAGTTGTTTTTATTTGGACTTTTTCTTTTAAAAGAATATCAAAGGTACGAATATTAACATTATCATGGAAATAATTTTTTAAGGCATCTTTTTTTAAATAATTAGTTAAACCAGCAAGAATCATTCCTTCGTGGTGAGCAAAGTATGCTTTAACTACTTCTTTGTTATCATAATCATATGACTCATAAAGGCCATATTTATCATACATTTGCAAATTTTTAAATTTTTCTATATTGGCGTAAACATCGTTAGGAAATAATTCTAAAGCCATAATAGAGGAATATGGAGATAAAACTATTCTATTTTCTTTATCTTCTTTTGTTTTTAAATATGGAGTTGAAAAAGCTTTATACTTGTAATTTAGAGCATTATCTAGTTCGGCATAAGCTGATTCACTTATTCCCCAAGGTAATTTAGATGAAATACTATTTATATAATCTTTCTGACAAAAAGCTGCAAAATGGTATGATTCATCAAATAAAGTATTTGGATAATTACGCATAAATAGTAAAGGCATAAAGTATTCAAATGATGTTCCACTCCAAGAAATTAGGCCTTTATGTTTTTTATAAATTGTTAAGGATTTATCTAGGCAAAACCAATGCTTAGTAGGAACATCACCTAGGGCTATCGCTATGAAAGAAGTAAGACGGGATTCACTAGCAAATTTGTTATAATTATATGGAGATAGATGTCCTTCATTTTCGTCATATCCTATACTAAAGACATCTTTTTTACTATATAATTTTTTGAAATTCGTGTTGTTTATTAGTCTATCACAGACTTTGATTAATTCTTGACTATTCAACTTATTTAAAAATTCACGTACAATTATTAGACAGGCAACAAAGTTTCCAGAATCTACAGTTGAAATAAATAATGGCATCATTACTTGCTTAGTTTTAATTTCATACCAATTGTATAAGTGTCCATGCCATTTTTCTAGCGATTCAACAGATTTTAAAACTTTTTCAAGTAAAGAAACTGCCTCTTCAGAAGTTATTAATTCTAATTCACTAGCACTAACAATACTTAATAAAGAAAAGCCTATTGCTGTTGGGGAAGTTCTTAAATCAAATTTTTCTTCTCTGTTTTCTTGATAATTATCAGGAATTAAATAGTTATATTCTTCTTTTAAGTTTTCAGAAAAATAATTCCATGTCTTTTTAGATAAATCATGTAAGAAATCAAGCTTTTTTTCTTTTAAATCAGGCTCAGTTGTATCTATTGTTTTACTAACATAACATAGTAAAAAAGGTGCTGAGAAGAAAATTAAAGCTAGAACAATTGCTGAGATATTTTTAACATAAATACCAACTAATAAGATAATAATACCTAAAATTATGTTGAAGTAAAAATTCTTTATGTAATTTTCTAAACTACTATTGGCAGTTTTTTCTACTTCTTCAGCAGTTATCCAATTAAGAAGATTTTTGTGACTGATAAAAAGACGATAAAGAGTTCTAAAAAAAGCATCCATATATAATTTGGTGTAAAAAGGCAAAGTTGCTAAAACGATATATGAACGTAGAATTATACTTTTTCCACCATGATAAAGATTTTTATAGTAAACTACTTTAGATTCTTTTTTATTACGATATTTTTTGCTATATAAGAAAAATAATATTGGTAAGGCTATTTCTAGTAGAACAAATAGTAACCAGTAAAAAGAATATTTCGAAAATAGGATTGAACAAATCAAAATTGCAAGTAGTGTCAATGGTAAAAACATACGAATAATATTATCAAGAATTTTATATTTTCCTAATATATTAATCGGATTTTTAACTGTACGCATATTTTTATTTTTTACTTTAGGTAATAACCAGCCAATAATTTGAGTATCTCCTCTAGCCCAACGATGATGACGTGTTATATCTGTTAAAAATTTAGATGGAAAGTCGTCGATTAACTCAATGTCTGATACATAGCCACAGCGTAAGTAGTTTCCTTCAAGTAGATCATGAGATAAAATTAAATTTTCTGGAAAAGCATTATTTAAAACTTTATTGAAAACTTCTAAGTCATAAATTCCCTTACCAACAAAGCTACCTTCATTAAATGCATCTTGATAGACATTTGGCACAATTGTTGAATAAGTATCAAAGCCGCCTATACCAGCAAATATTTGACTATATAGGCTTTTATTAGTAGCTTCTATGTCAACGCTTACACGAGGCTGCATTACGCCATAACCACTTATTACTTTTGTTTGTTGTTTATTTAAGATAGGCCTGTTTAATGGATGGGCCATTGCTCCTACAAGATTTAGGGCAGTATTTAAAACAAGTCTTGTATCTGTATCAAGGGTTATTACATATTTTATATTAAGTTTATTATTGTGTAGCATGTTAATGTTAAAATATTTTGTTTCATCAACATACTCTCCTAATAATATTTTATTAAATTGAAGAAGGGCTCCTCTTTTTCTTTCATAGCCTAAAAAAGTAGATTCCTTTTCATTCCAAACTCTTTTACGATAAAGGAAATAAAATAAATCTTTGTTATACTTTTTATTAAGATTTTCTGCGTATTTTAACCCATATTCTGTAAGGTCTTTATCATATTCTTCAATTTGCTTATCACTAGATTTTACATCTCCTAATAAACTGAAGTATAGATTATTGCTTTTATTTATTAAATAATATGTTTCTAAAGTATCGAACATTGATTTAATTTTTTCTTTTGAGCTTACTATTGTTGGAATAACAACCATAGTTCTAGATTCGTCTGGTATTCCTTTTGAATAATCTAGCTTTGGTAGTGTTTTTGTTGGTACAAATTTTATGAGAAACTGGTTGATTATTTGATTAAGTAATTGACTAATTGGAATAAGTATAATTAAAAAGCCTAGTATTCGCCATCTAATAAAATACTTTGAAGTAAAAGAGGCAATTATTATTGTCAAGAGAAAATTAATTAGTATATATAGGATAGTCGAAAATGTTTTATTTTTTTGCTTAAAAAGAGAAAAACCAATGTGATAATCTTTTTTATCCTTATTTTTTTCAAATAGTTTCTCTACGTAGGCAAGTTCTGATAAATGCTTAATTTTAGCTAGATGGATAATTCTTTCACGATACATATTTTTAGAGTCATCCGTCATGTTTTTATAAATTTCATCTGTAATAAGAAGTCTTTCAACTTTGGAAATTTTTTCAAATAAATCTTCATCAGAGTATTCAAAAATTTCTTTTAAATCACCAAATATATTAGATATTAATATGTCATTATCCATTTTCTTTTGATATTCATCATTAATTAAATCTTTTAAACTAATATTTTTACTTTCCAAAGTTTCGTTAAGTTCTTTGAAAAAGACATGTTTATTATCATAGTCTTTTAATTGATTATTTAATTCAAATATTAAGTAGTTATTGCTTACATCTTGATAGTTTTCAATATTAAAATCTTTTAATTCTAATGTTTCTAGATTATGATTTTTAATTATTTTAGAGATTCTTTCTTGGATATTTAATTTATTTTGTTCTTCAAGGCATAGATGACGCAATCTTTCCGTGTATATTAAAATTAAAACTGATTTAATAAGCCTTATTTCTAAGTAGCTAAAAGTTGTTTTTGATTCTTTTTGGTATTTTTTCAATTCATTTATTAGGGTTTTATAATTTATATTGTAGTTATTCTTAATAATTATTTCTTTTAAGCAGTTATAAAGTTTATTTAAATATTTTGTCTGTTTTTTAAGAATTTTTTTATTATTAGTTATAGTATTTTTATGTTCAACTAAAATATAAAAGTTATCAATTAACCATTCATTAGTAATACCAACGTACTCTAGTCTTTTAGTCTTAGCAACTAAAGCATTGTAATAAGAATTTATATAATTAAAATCATCAAAAAAATTTTTTAGTAATTTTATCATAATATATACACTCCTAAGAAGAAGTATATCATAAAATTTGCTTATTATAGAATAAAATCTTAAAAATTTAATTTTTTCCCTAAAAGAAAAGGCAATTTTTATTGACATGGCTTTTAATTTAATGATATATTATATGTGCAGTAAGCAATTGGAGTAGTACTCAAGAGGCTGAAGAGGCGCCCCTGCTAAGGGTGTAGGTCGGGCAAC
>CANQEF010000018.1 GCA_947594675.1 uncultured Bacilli bacterium | reverse complement strand
TTTAAAATACTTTCTAATTCTTGTTCTTCTTCTTGACTCATATTTTCGCTTTCTAACTTTTCATTAAACCAAACCGGCTCTGCTGTTTTATCTACTTTTTTATTGGTTAATTTCTTACTATATTTTTTATGTTCTTTTTCTGCAACATTCATCGCATCTTCAGCGGTCTCAATCCCCATTCTTTTCCATTGTCCAGCAATCGTTTCCACAAAAGCTTGATTTAATTTATTCTCATTTTTCTTTAATACATAATCAATTAAAACATTGACAACCGCAGGTTTTAAATTTAAATCGACTAATAAAGTTTCCAATAATTTTAAATCCCGATTGGTTGGACTACTTCCTTTATATTTGCTTTTTAAAAAGTCATATGGCGTCGTATTTTCAAAAACTGCAATAATCTTACCTCGATTGGAATTATCTCCAATTGGATTCTTTAAATATTCTGGTTGCGTACGATAGACTAAAGTTGGCAATTTTCCATTGTTATTGTATTGATAATACTTGCGACACATCTTACGAAGATTTTCTTTATCTATATATCCTTTTTCATTTAATACCAAACGAATCATTTCAACCATTTTTAACGTATCAAAATTATAAACAAAAGCTAAATTGTTAATAAGTTCTTTTAGTTTTTTGTTGACACTCTTTTCATTTAATATTCCTTTAGGTAAGGAAGAAAAGAGCAAATCAAAATCCACTTGGTCTTGTAAGGTAAGACTATTTTCATTTTTACCAATAGCATCAAAGGTTAAAGAACTAGAAGATTTATAGGTACTATCCAAAGTATGAGTCACATCTGTGTATTCTTTTAAATCAATTTTATATTCTTGGTACTCGGCTTTTAAAAGTTCATATTCGTTTTTTCCTAAATTGTTATACAAAACGACATTAAATATCGGATGATTAAAAAATTCTTTAGGACTTAAGGGAGAATATAGTTCATAAACATAACTATTTAATTCCCCTTCTTTGACATAAGTTTTGATAAGTCCAACGCTTTCTAAGGCATCTCTAGCTTCTTTAATGGTTTCTAAACTACATTTTAAAATGGTCATAAGGTGATGGTGATTATAATCCATACTGACAAGTTCTAAACGATCCAAATCACGCCATAAAGTAAGGTATAAACTAACGGCAGCATAGCCAATAATGGGTTCATATAAACTAATTAAATTTTTACGTTCTTTATCGGTGAGCATTGTTTTATTGACAACCACATATTTATCTGCGGGTAAGAGTGTCATTAGTTTCATAAGCCATTCACCTTTCTATCAAATTCTTAATTTTATTATAAGGAAAATTGTGTTTCGGAACAAGAGGTATTTAATTCTTCAATGTTCCTATTGAGACAACATAAACGCCATCTTCTCTTTTATAAGAATAATTGGTACCGGTTAGAACCATTAAAAAGGCTGGTTCCCCACATTTTTTGCTGTCAACACGTTCTTTAAACTTTAGAAGATTTTCTGCAGCCGCATCGATATAGCCAGCACCAAGTTTTATTTCAATTGCTCCCCATTTTCCACTACTTGTTCTTAGTATAGCATCGACTTCAAAATCTTTTTCATCACGATAAAAAGTAATATCTCCTCCATAACTTTGCGTGTAAACTTTTAAATCTCTCATACAAAGGGATTCAAATAAAAATCCAAAAGTATTTAAATCTTGAATCAAGTCCTCTGGAGTCATTTCTAATATGGCTGTGGCAATAGAAGGATCAACAAAATATTTTTTAGGTTTGGTACGAAGGGCATATTTGCTTCTAAAATTCAAATTTGTCACATTGACATCTTCAATTACAAACAATTTTTCTAATGTATTTAAATAATCTATTAAAGTGGGTCTAGAAATATCAGCATCAAAGTTATTTTTCACATCTTCTTCTATCGTCGTATTCGAAACGGGTGTAGAAATATTTCTAGCAAGACTTCTTAAAACATGCAACATTTTTTCAGGATTTCTTTCAACTCCATCAATTTTTTTTACTTCTTCATGCGCTAGTGCTTTAACGTATTCTTTAGCAAAACGATATTTTAGAGAGTCAGCAACTTGTATAGAAGCAGGCCATCCACCGCGGACAATTACACTTGCTAAATCTTCTAAAGATAATTTTGATACGCCTTCAATATCTTTACCTTTTAAGATATCAGAGAATGTTACTTCTCCTGTAGATTCACCGGATTCAAATAAACTCATAGGACGCATGAGGACTCTTGATATTCTGCCCGTTCCTGTATGCATAGTTTCTCCTTCACTTGGTTTAGCAGAACCCGTAAGAATATATTCCCCTTTTTTTCCAGAATGATCAACATCTGTTCGAATAGCATCCCATACAACAGGATACATTTGCCATTCGTCAAACATTCTTGGTTTTTCGCCATTTAAAAATAAGGAAGGCTTGGTATTTTTAATCTCTTCATATTCTTGTTTTCGGTCGGGATTTTGAAACTCAATGATACTTTTAGCATGATGAAATCCGGTCGTCGATTTTCCGCACCACTTGCATCCCTCAATAAGAACGGCTCCCATAATTTTCATAAGTTCTTCTATTTCTTTATCCACAACTCTCGGTAAATAATTCATTTTATCCCTTCTTTTTCTAAAAAAATTGTATCACCATTTTACAAAAAAAGCAATTTTTATTTTACATTTTGAGAAAAAATCATTTTACATTTTGAGAAAAAGAAAAAGAGCATTGCGCTCTTAACAGGCTTCGTCACAATCAATATCATAGACACTTCTAATTAGTTCCATGAAGATATTGGATAGTTCTTCTTGTTCTTCAATTGTTAAATCGTCATAACCGCTTTCTTGACTTTCCACCGTTCCCACATGAATTTGGGTAATTTCACCATTTTTTACCCCTACCACAGTTGGAGCCATCAATCTTTTTTCTTGAGTATCAATTTGTTCACCATCAGCACTCGTTAAATAGTAAGGTTCTAAAACACCATCCATTAATTTTAAAATATTGTAATATCCTGGTGTTCCTTCTTCTTTTACTTCTACTTTGTTATTTATATCTAACGCTAAAGTATCACGTGTATTACTGATATTTAAGTAGTAAAGTTTATCAATACTTACATTATCTAATGTTGTTAGTAAAACGGGTAACATACTTCGACACCAAGGACAATCTGGAAAACCAAAATAGAGAATTCCTGTTCCACTTTCAAGTAAAGCAACTGCCTCTTCTTCTGAGACAATATCAACAGGATTGTTTGCACTAATGGAAATCTCTTTAATAGTTTTACCATCTTTCTCACGAATTACATTATTTAAAGACTCATATTCATTTTTAAATATTAACCCTTCAGCATTTCCTCCCATTTTCGATTGTTCTTCCCTTTTATCACGAAAAACAATTACTCCAATAGCAATCATACTTGCTAATAACAAAAGGACAATCCCTATAAAAAACTTATTATCTTTATTCATTTACAACCACCAATAAAATTTTAACGTAGATTTTTGTCGTTTGCAATAGTTAATTTATATCTAAAATAAACTATTTTTCCAATAAAACAATTAACCTTTCACATCAAAATTACCAAAATATTACCTTATTACTACAAATAAAGTTCCATCATTAATAAATAGTAATCAATCTTGTCTCGTTCAGGAATTATATTTAATTTCTCATAAAATTTTGAAACATATTGTTCACCATAATTTCTTCTAATTGATTTTTCACAAATTGCCAAATCAAACCATTTATCAGCAATTCCACATTCTCCAACATCAATAAAGCCAGAAAATTCATTATCTATAGCAAATATATTTGGCAAACTTACATCACCATGAGAAAAGCAAAGTTCGTCGTTAAACTTATTATCTTTTAAAAATTTAATAATATTTTCTAAATTTCCAAATCTTTTTAATGTTTCCGCTTTTAAATCTTCGACATGAATTAAATTTTTATTAACATTGTTTTCTACTAAGGCTAATTTGTAATCAAGCGTAACATTAAAAGGACAATTTTTAATATCTACATTATTAATTTGTTTAAAAGCATTCGCAATTACATTAATTCCTATTTCCGGATTATTTAAATAATATTCTGAACATACCATTTCTCCATTTATAGATTCTGTAATTAAAAATTCAGTATCATCTGTACAATCATATAAAACAATTTTAGGTACACTTAATTTACCACGAAGCCATTTAAGTTTTTCATATTCAGAAGTAAGATTTCCTTTAGATGAAATTTTGATAAAATACAATTTATTATTCTTTTCAATTTTGAAAACTTGAGAGTCAGAACACCCAATACTAATTTCTTCAAGATTTGCCTTATCAATAAATCGTAATACTTTATTACTTAATTCATAATTAAATTTCATTTTCCTCACCTATTTTCTTTTACCATTAGATACATTTTCAAAAGGAATTAACTTTTTTGTTTTTTGTTCTTTAAAATAATCATAATTCCCTAAATATTGATGAAACTTTTTATTTTCAATATTAATTATTCTTTCTGCTAATTTATTAATAAAATATCGATCATGAGAAATAAAAAATAATGTTCCTTTATACTCACTTAAAGCTTCTTCTAACATTTCTTTGGTATCAATATCAATGTGATTCGTCGGCTCATCTAGTATTAGCAGATTTGCTTTCTTTTGAATGAGTTCAAATAATTTTAATCGAACTTTTTCTCCTCCAGATAATTTTCCAACTCTTTTAAAAACATTTTCTCCGTAAAATAAAAACTTTGCTAAAGTTGCTCTTAACTGCGTTTCTGTGCCATTAAAACATTTCCTTGCCGTATCTAATATTGTAGCAGATTCATTTTCGAATCGTATTTCTTGTGGTATATAACCTATTGAAACGTTACTTCCAATCTTTATTTCTCCTTGATAAACGTTATCTCCATAAAGTATTGCTTTCACAAAAGTAGATTTACCTGCACCATTTTTCCCCATTAAGCAAACTTTTTCACCATATTTTAAATATAATTCCGCTTCATCTAAGATTACTTTATCTCCGACGATAATCCCTAAATCATCTACAGCTAGTACATCTTTACCTGATCGACCATTAATCTCAAAGTCTAGTGGAAGTTGCTTTTTAGCATCGGGTTTATCCAATACTTCCATTTTTTCTAACTTTCTTTCAATACATGCCGCTCTTCTAAAAAACCTTGGATTATCTCCTCTTTCACCCCACTCTTTTAATTTTTTAATTGTTGCTTTCATGGCTTCAATTTGCTTTTGTTGATTTTTATATTCATCAAATTCCGCTAGGGCTCTTCTTTCACTTTCTTCTAAATAATATGAATAATTTCCATGATAAACTTCTGATTTACCTCTATCTATTAAAATAGTTTTTGTAGCTACTCTATCTAAGAAATATCGATCATGTGAACTAATAATAATCGTTCCATTATAATGAATTAAAAACTGTTCAAACCACTCTAAAGTATCAATATCCAAATGATTGGTTGGTTCATCTAATAATAAAATATCAGGATTACTAACGATTAATGATGCAAGGTTTACTATTGTTTTTTCACCACCAGATAATGTATTAAAACTTCTATCTAGCATGTCATCCGATATTTTAAAACCATTACAAATTTTACTTATTTTTTCATCTATTTTATATCCATCTTTATTTAAAAATTGTTCTTGTAATTGACTATATTTCTTAAGAACCGATTCTAACTTATCAGAAGATATAGATGCTAACTTGTCTTCACATTCCCTTAATTGCTTTTCTATTTTAAAAACTTCAGCAAAACTTTTAAGTAAAATATCTTTAACTGTTACAGAATCATTTACTTTTGGTGGAATTTGAGATAAGAATCCTAATGTTGCATTTTTCCTTATCGAAATCGTTCCTTGATCTAAGCTTTCTTCCCCAAAAATAACTTTAAATAAAGTGGTTTTTCCACAACCATTCGGTCCAATTAATGCAATTCTTTCACCGGTCGATGCTTCTAAATCAAAACCATCCAAAATTTTTTTAAAGCCAAAATTTTTTTGGGCATTATTTACACTTATTTCAATCATATTTATCACCCCTACTTCGTTTGTTTTTTTATCCTATTTAATTTTCTTCCATGCTATCCACTACTTCATTGGTCTTATCATTAATAATTTCAATTTTATAAAAATCTTTTAAAAAACCTTTATATACCTGCATAGCCATTTCTAATACTCTTTTTGTTGTCATATCTTGCTCACTTAATTGATTAAATTCATCCCAATCCATAAGTCCATCAAAATCATTATATAAACTTTCTGGAGTATTTCCGTAGCAATTACTTTTTTCTATAGTTCCATCTTTATAATAATATTTAAATCGATAAGCCATATGATTCTCCTCCTTTATTTTATAAATCCCCTTTATAAAAATATATTTTCATAGCATTTTCACTATAAGTAGGTTTAGAAATATCAAGATTAAGATAATTTGAAATAAAATAAATTAAATATTGAGAGGCAATTAATAGGTCATATTCACATAGAATGCCATCATATCTACTTTCCAATATTAAAGTTTGATCTTTTGCTAAATACTCTAATAATTGTGCTTCATATGGGCTAGTTGTTTTTTGTTTTAAATAAATATTTTTTTTATTACTTAATTGTTCATAATTAACAAATCTTCCATGAGAAAAATTTTTCTTTTCATGCACCAAACAATTATAAATACCAGATTCAATCAGTTTACTTTCTAAATCAAAACCGGCGGCTTCTGTAAAATCCCCCACAAAAATGTTAAAACCTTCTTTACTTTTTAAAAAATCTTTTAATATATTTTTATTTTCTTTAAAGTACTTTTCAAAATAATTCTTCCAATAATTTATACAATTTTTAATAAAATCTTCTATATCTTTTCGAGAATTTTTTTCAAAATATAATTTTAAAAATAAACTAGAGGGTGCTAAAACACCTTCAAATGCTAAAAAACCTCTTTCTTTTCCCTTATTGGTTCCCGTTCTATAAGAAAGTATGTTGTTTTTGGGAATATCAGTTTTTGTTACAACATCTTGAAGTTCTCCTTTAGTAATTATATATTTTTTTTTGTTAATAAAACTTTTAGTAGAAACAATTAAATCATTTGTGGTACCAGAATAAGTAAATAAAAACATGGCATCTACAAATTGATTATTTCGATAGTAAACTTCTCTAGGATATAAAGCAAAAGCATTCGTACCATATAATGTATTAATTACTTTAGACGAAAACTTTGCTCCAGCAAAAGAACCTCCTGTTCCTATAAAAAGACTATTAGGCAAATTTTGAAAATCTATTTTGATTAATTTTTGATAAGCAGAACTATTTATAGCATTTAATATTCTTTTTTCTAAATGATTCACATTAATATTACATCTTTTAATTTGTTTTCTTAAGATAATCTCAAAATCTTTACAAGTACAAATATTTTTCACTGGTTTTATTTTATATAAACTTTGTAGATGTCCTCTAGCCCCAAAAGATTTTACGACTTTCCTTGTTAATTTAGATGCACATTTAAAAGTTGCATCGATGAATGTTTCATCAATAAAATAATTATTTTTAATCACTTCACTAATAAAAACAGAGAAAAAAGCATCTCCTGCTCCTGTAGGATCAACCTCTGGAGCAGGGTTATCTAAAATCTTATTTACAGTTTTATTTTTGAAAACAAATGCAGCCCCTTTTTTTCCTTTTGTAACAATCAACATTTCAGGTTTTAATAAATTGTACACATCTTGTAGTGTCTTTAAATTAAATCGTTCTTTTAAGTATTTTAAAACTCGTTCATTCAAATTAATTAAGAAAAATTTATTTTGTATTTTTTCAATAATTTTTTCATTTGATAATTGTTCTAATTCAAAAAACTGACCTAAATCTAACATTTTTTTATTTTGGCAGCCATCAATAATCATTTGATTTTTAAAATTTAGATTATCAAAAATCAAAACATCTTCTTCTTGAATTTCTGGAAAAATTTCATTTGGATTGATGAGACTTTCTTCATACCATTTTTTTTCATTACATATCGGACATCTTTTTTTAGAACTAAATTCTATTTTTTTATTTTTCTCTATATAAGAAACATGAAAACAACGAGTATGGATTTCATCTAGTATTTTTATTTGACTAACATTTACCCCAATATCTTTTAAACTACGAATAGCTATTTGTCCAACTTGATCGTTTCCAACAATTCCAAATACTTTCGTATTTAAACCCATTTTAGCAATATTAGCAATAATATTATGAGAAGTCATTCCACCACTAACACCAACTAATTTATTATTTTTATAATAAAAATCCGTAACAAGGTCTCCAATACTTATAACGTTCATATTTTTCATATATACTCACTTTCTTTTTACATAAATTATTTCACTATTTTTTGAGTAGTCGCCATTTTTTAATAAGCATTCTTCAATTTTTCTTCTATTCAAATCAAAAACACCCAACGAGTCTTCATATAAATACGGACTATTTGGATCTTTCCAACTATATGGACTTGGGAAATATAATCCTTCTATAAAATTAAAAAAATAATGGTAATCAATTGCCCCATGGTTTGGCATAAACATTTGACTGATTCTATTAACCCCTGGATATCTTACCGAAATTACTTTTTCAACATCTATTCCAACATCATAAAGAGTTGTTATTGCTAATTGCATTGTTTTACCAGTAAGTAAATTATCATCCATTAATACATATTTCTTTTCCTTATCTACATTCAAAAGTTCAATTCCTCCAGTTTTAAAAATATCAAAAAATCGTAGTTCCAAAGATTGTTTTTTGGTATATCCTGTTACATTTTGATTAAATTTTAATATAGAAACATCTCTTATACGATTGTCTAATATTTTCATAATTATTGGAAGTTCTAAGCCTCCATAACAAATTCCACATAAACCATCATTAATCAAATCAGGATTTTTTTGTAAAGTCAGTTTACACGTAATAAAATTTTCAGCAAAATTGTCTATTTCTCTATATGCCCTAAAATCTTTAGAATAATTCTCTTTAATAGGATACTCAATAAAATTTAAAGCAAATTTTTCAAGAATAGAAATAATATTTTTAATTAATTCCTCTATTTTTTCAATTTCAATCGGTATATTATTAAACGCCAAATTCATCATAAATTCTTCCGTACTCAGTAAATATTTATAAATGTTAGTGATAAGGGTATTATTAGAAATTTTTTCCAAATTTATTATTACATTTTTATTTTCATAATTTTTAATTATTTGTTGATTCAATAATATTAATAAAGTGTTTCTGATATTATCGATTATTCCCAGAATCATTTTTATATTTCTTATATCATTTAAATCAATAGCATTAATAGCTTGCAAAGATTTTGTAAAAAATATTTTATTATTTTTTATCCATTCATCTACCATTTTTTTTGACGTTATATCCTCTTCTGTACTTTCATCATGAAATCTTTGAGAAAGAAAATAATAGTACACTTTTGATCCTCTCAATAATATATTTTCATTATCAAATAGAGCATAATTTAAAGAAGAACTATCATTTTCCATCCATAACTGTTTTAATAAATTATCATTTGAAATTGAAATCCATTCATACATTGGTATTTTAACACTTCCACTTGACTCATCAAATATACTATTTATCCCGTTCGCAGTTAAAAATTTTTTATCAATTAACTGATTAAAAACTAGAATATTAGCATTTTTACCTTCGCACATTTTTCTTTCAATATTTGCATAGGATTTAGTATATTCATACTGAGTGGCATATTCTAAACAAATAGTTGGCAATAATTTTATTTTCTTTAATAAGCATAAAGTACCAGCAACACCTTTAATGATTTGTCCATTTTCTATAATAGGAAAACACTTATCATTTTCTCCGCTTATTTTATTTACACTAAAACCTTGTGAGCAATTTAGCATCGAGTAATCATTTCCATTTTTATCTCCACAATCACCTATTCTTAACATAGAATTTTGAGGAATCCCTATTAGTCTTTCAGCAACCTCTATCGCAATATCTTTAGTAGCTGTACCAATTTGAAAAACTTGTCTACCATTGTGAATACCTAAAGTTAAATTTAAATTTGAATTTTCATATTCTTGAATTAAAGTATTTATCATTTTTTCAATATTTTCATTTATTATTTTGTCATCTGTTGTAACTGATATTCTTATATTTATTATTAAATTGGTTTTAGAATCTTTTGAATAAGTAATTTTACAATATTTTTCTAATAAAGTAGAATTTAATAAAGATAAAATTCTTTTGTTTAATTGTTCTAATTTAATAAAATCTTCTTCTGATGAAATATATTTATCAATAGTAAATAAATTTTTACTATTTTCATCTGACATAAACAATCGTGCGCCATCATTAGTAATAGCATACATTTTCAATAATTGTTTATTGGTTATATTATATTTGTTTTGCAAAACAAATATAATATCATTAAATAATTCATTTAGCCCCGTTTCTCCTCTTCCCGTGATAAAAACAATAGGAATGTGTTTTTTCAAGATATCCGCCAAAAAAGGTAAAACTTTAGAATCAATTTTTGTCGAATTCTCTTCGGTTAATGTCCCATCGATATCAAAGCATACTGCATTATATTTTTGCTCTAATGCTTTATTATAATTTTTTAATAATTCCTCAGTTATCATACAAACCACCCTATAAAATTCTTTTTAAAGTATTCACAGTTTCAAATTCTACAGATTTCTCACAATCCTCATTAAAATAAATTCCTTTACCACCTTTTTGTTTCCAATCCATTAAATTTTTAATACTATCATCAATTAAAATAGTATTATTATTTGGTATATAAATTTGACTTTTTTTAATATGAGGTGGAACAAACAAAATGGGCAACTCTACACTATTTTCCCTTAATTTTTTTACTTTTGCTTCCATTTCTAAAAGAGTATGTACTTTTGTTAAAATAGAGATTTCTTTTTCTTTTTTAGATTGTGCTTCTAATAAATAATCAATCGCATTATTAATTTCTTTTGATTCTTCCAATAATTCAAACCAGTTTAATTTTTCAAAAAATTCCGTCCAATTTGTATCTTTGGAAGCATTTTTTTTTATTTGAATTCTCATTTCAGTATCATATAATACACCATCAAAATCAATAAATATTTTATCTTTTGACATAAATTTTCACCTCTTGTAAAACTATTGTAACACAAATATAGGAAATATTATGTCTTTATTATTTTTAATTTAATTTAATTCTACTTATTTCAAAATGTCGAATATCGCCTCTTAATTCACAATAAGCAGTAACATAAATTTTCTCTTCGAAATTAAATATAGTTAAGGGATGAATTATTCTTTCTTGCCATTCTTGATTTAAATTTTTATATAAAATTTTTAAAGAAGTTTTAGTTAAAATAGCATTATTTAAAATATTAAGAATATTTGTATTATTTTCTATACATTTATCTAAAAAATATTTGCTTTTCTCTTCTTCAATATCATTTTCATATTTAATTTTATTCATAATCTTTTTATATTTATCAATATTTTCATAACCAATTTTTTCTAGTTCATTCTTTACATTTTCTAATAATTGCAGATCATATTTGTTAAAATGATTATAGTGCCAATTGCTTTCAAGCATATAATATCCACCATTAGGGCCCATAAATGTTTCAATTGGAATACCTGCCTGTTCTAATTCATTTTTATAATACCTAATCATACGTTCTGTTACACCAATTTTTTCCGCAAGTGTTTTGACACTATACTTGTTTCCAGTATATAAATAATTTAACATTTCAATAGCGTTTGAAATTTTACCCATTTTTACACATCCTTTATTTATTATAACCTACATTCTTCTTTAAATATTTTGAAATTCTACTCAATTCTGCCAAACTTCTATCCAAAATCTATAAAAATATTCCCTATTTGAATTATCTTTTCCTTGGTAAAATAGGGAACAAAAAATTAAGTCAATAGAAACTCATCTTATCCCTTGACTTCATAATTTTACTACTGACATTCTCTAAAATATCAATGTCTTATAGATAAATTTTGATTTTTTATTCTTTCCTTCTTCGCTATACAATTTCCATTTATATCATATATAGCAACACTAGTTATATTTTTCATAGAATCTAAATATCTATTCAGCAAATCTTCTACAGAAATAAAATCTGGAATGTCTTCATCCATTATTGGGTCACATTCTGTAAAACCAGTCATAAACCCTTCTATAGTTTTACAATATTCTCCTATAGAAAAATAATTATCATAAAAATAAACAACCCTAAAACCTTCTGCATACTCTTTACCAGTATTATTTCTTTTTAATTCCATTGGGGAAATTTTCATTTTCATACCAACTCCATTTAAAACCATTTTTTAAGTATTGTATTATGTTAATGCTAATCATTTATTAGCAACAAACTGCAACATAAACTCTTACTTGTTTTATTTTAATTTTTTAATCTTTCGATACATTCTAGAATGATAATCATTTTTGTCATAAAAATGAATGGCATTATCATTGTAAGCAAATACGTCTACCATACAATATTCACATCCAACAGATTTAAAATAGTTTTCCATTGCATCCATTAATTCTTTTCCAATCCCATTCTTTCTTGCTTTTTTAGAAACAATGAGTTCGGTTATCTCCCCACGTTTTGGGCATTTATAATCCAAGTAATCGTATGGATCAAAAGGAAAGATACATCCCATAATTAAACCAATAACTATATCATTTTCAATCGCTAAATAACATTTTCCATTATTATTTTTAACCTCTTCTAAATCTAAAATTGCCATCTTTTCTCTATATTCAGGATGTAATTGATCTAAATGGTCTTTATCAATCGTTAAAATATATTCTTCTAATTCGACCAGTAAATCTCTTACATCTTCTAAATATTTATCTTCGTATTCAATTATTTTCATAAATACACTCCTTACTTATCATGGTAGTGTGCAAAGTTTATATACAAACTACCTGTTTTTTCCTTTATTTCATGTATAGTTTCTATATTTTTTTCAAT
>CANQEF010000017.1 GCA_947594675.1 uncultured Bacilli bacterium | reverse complement strand
AACAAAAGAAAAAACCAATCTTTCGATTGATTCCTATATCAAAAGTTCGAATAGTTCGAACAGATTTCCCAATGGTGGAGATGAGGAGAATCGAACTCCTGTCCAAAAATGATGCTACAAAAATCACTACAAGTTTAGTTAACTAAATATTTTCATATAATCTTTTAGTAGTTAACGACACAAAGATTATACTAGTCTAAAAATTCATTCTATCTTTTAGACAAAAGATAGATATAATCTAGTAAAATGAGCTCTTAAATACTCCCTAGATAAAAGTAGAAAAGAGCGCAGGCCTTATATTATATTAGGCAAAAGCAACTGCTTGGTTACCACCAAACATGTTAGCAACTGCATTTTTAATTTTGTTTGCGTTTATTTTTAATGTTCGTAACGTGAACTTTCGACTTGCAATTCTTGCTCTAACATTTCTGTCGAAACCATTACATCCCCGTAGCTAGATTATACCATGAAAATATTATTTTTTAAATAGTTGTTATTGATTTTAGAGAAAATACAAACTCATTTTTAATACTTTATAGTCTTAATGATGAAATATATAGCATTTATTTTGAAAAGCTTTTCTTAATTAATCATTTTCTTTTGTATAAAGTGTAATTTTATTATTAGCATCTATTGATAATAGAGTTATTTCTTCAATTTTTTTCTTATTCTCTTTTAAATATTTGTTTAGCCAACTTTTAGATTTTTTGGCTTTTTTTAAATCATGTTCATTTAAAATGCCGTCTACAATAATATTAAAATTTATAGTCTGCTTTTTACTATTTTGTTTAAAATCATTTTTTAAATCATTGCCAGTAAGTGGTTGATTATTATCTTTTAAGAGTATTGAAACGTCACCAGAAGGTTCCAAAATAGCACAATCTAATTCATTTATATCAAAACATCCTTTTAAGCGACAATGTTCTAATAACTTGGCTATACTTAGTTTAGCGTCTTCTAAATTTTTATAATTAAATTTATTGTTTTCAAAAAGAACTAAAGGTTCTCCATCCATTATCTCTTCTACTGTATGATTATGATAAGAAACAAGAGCAGTTATATATCCTATTGCTCCGAATACAGCTAGGGCAATTACTCCATCACTTAATGGATAATCTATACTTAAAATTGAATCTGCTGCAATTGAGCCAATTGTTATGCTAAGAACATAATCATAAAGTGTTAAATTTTTTATTTGTTTTTGTCCTAATATTTTTACAATAAGAAATAAAAAAATAAACATTATTATTGATCTATAAATTATTTCCATAAATATTCACTTTCCCTTCTAATTCTTTTTTACTTTGTCTATTAATATTATAATTTTTTTTTTGAATTTTATACTTTAATTTATTTGAAATTTTATTCACTTTTTGGTTTAAATGACAATTTTTTGTTCATATTAGAAATGAGGAGGAAAAATAATGAAAAAAAATATGAATGAAGTACCTAATGATATTATCACAGGTAAAGATTTAGATTACTTAAGTGATATGTTTCAATGGAATTATGGTGCTTTGAAAAGTACTTATAATTCTATGCAAGTAGTTAATGATCAAGAATTAAATAATTTATTTGAAGAAGCTAATAGTATATTTGAGGATAATATTGATCAAGTATTAACTATTTTAACGAATGGAGGTGGCAAATAGTGAATTCTAATAAAATTAGTAATCCAAAAACAGAAGTCCCTACAGGAATTCAATTGAATGATAAAGATTATGTTACTTGTTTATTATCTAGTTTAAAGGATATGGAAAAGAATTATGTTATAGCAATGTCAGAAGCTAGCAATGAAAGCTTATATCAAAAATATGAAAAAGCTTTTTTAGAAATTGCTACTTTACAGAGAAAAACTTATAAAATAATGTTTAAAAAAGGTTGGTATTGCTTGGAAAAAGCGCCTCAGCAAAAGATTAATGAGAAGTTAAATACTCTTAGTACAGAGTATAAAAATTTAGATTTGGGTAAGTAATTTTGACAAATTTAATATCTTCTGGTATAATATAAGGCATATCTGCTCAGGGGAGAGAAAAAAATTATGAAAAAAAAGGTTGGGCCGTCGAAGGTCATAATATTTTTAGTTGCTTTGATATTGTTAGTATCTGTAATAGGAATTTATTCCTATAGGAATTATGTAACTTATCAGAGTATAGAAGTTTCAATAAAGAAGAATGTAATTGAATATGGCACTGCTAATTATAGTTTAAAGGAAATAGTTAGTAAGGTAGAGGGAGAAATAGTTTCTGTTAAGAAGACAATTGATACTAGTGTTGTTGGAAAACAAGAAATAGTTGTTGAAGTAGAAAAAAATTCTGTTGTTAAGGAAGTGCCAATACAAGTTGAAGTTGTTGATACTGTTGCTCCTGAAATTACTTTGAAACAGGAAAAATTATCTTATACTCAAGGAGAAGAAATTAATATTTTAGATAATATTAATACAGTTATAGATAAAGTTGATGGTGATATTGAATATAAGGATGTTTCTACAATAGATGAAAGTATGAATAATTATTATACTATTGAAGTTGATTCTGATGTTAATGCTGTTGGTCAACATGCTGTAACTGTTATTGCTGTTGACAAATATGGTAATACTTCTACTGCTAATTACAATATTGAGGTTTCGCGTCCTGTTGTTAAAACTTTGAATGTTGGTCCAGTATATACAAATTTACCTGCTAATGGTAGTGAATCGTCATTAGTTTCAATTGCTTATTCATTAATTGGTACACCTTATGTTGCAGGTGGTAATTCAGCAAGTGGGTTTGATTGTAGTGGTTTTGTTCAATATGTTTATGCTCAGGTAGGAAAATCTATTAGTAGAAGTGCATCAACTCAAATATATGATGGTGTTGCTGTAAGTTATGAAAGTGCTCAGCCTGGAGATATATTAAGTTGGGGATATGGAACATCAGTTACTCATTCTGCTTTATATGTTGGTAATGGTTTAATGATTCATGCTACTAATCCAAAGCAGGGTGTTATATTGAGTAATGTTGATTCTTGGCTTAGAGGTTCAGGTACATCAATATTGTCAGTTAGAAGAATTTTGTAGATCTAGATAGTTTTAAGCTATCTTTTTTGTATAATATTATAAAAAATGGTTATCCTAATGTTAGGAGGGATAAAAGATATGGAAACACTTCAAAAAATATTGTTGGTTGTAACAATAATTGGTGCAGTCAACTGGGGACTTATTGGTCTTTTAGACTTTGATTTAGTAGCAATGTTATTTGGAGAAGGTAGTCTATTTTCTAGAGTAATTTATACTTTAGTTGGAATATGTGGACTAGTTAATATTGGAATTTTATTTAATCATATAGAAGCTGAATAAAATATTATGAAACTGAGTGAATTATTATTGATGTCTACTCTAAGGAGTACAATTCATTATTTCACTTAGTTTTTTTTATGTAAAAAATTATATATAGAAAATTAATTTTGATATCTGAGTCGAGTATTTTTATGTTGAGTTTTGCTAATTAGCTTAAAAATATATTTATAAGGCTTTAATTAAGAGATGGCTTTTTCTTTTGTGAAGGTTGATAAATTTATTTTTAAGTGTTATTATATTATTGTAAAGAATTAAGGAGATGAAGAGATGTCAATAACTTTAACAGATGTATTATCCTTAGTAAGAAATATTGTTGATATTTCACTAGTGTGGTTAATTTTCTATTTTATATTGAAGAATATTAAAAATAATGTTAAACTTTCTTTAATTTTTAAAGGAGTAGCATTTATTATAATTTTAAAGTTTGTTAGTGATTTTTGTGGCTTTATTACTATTGGAGTTTTACTTGAATATGTTATTCAGTGGGGACCTATTGCTTTAATTGTTATATTTCAACCAGAAATTAGAAATATATTGGAGCAGCTTGGTCGTAGCCAGTTGTTGGGACGTCATAAGGTTTTAACAGTTGATGAACGTGAGCGTATGGTTTATGAGATGATTAATGCTATCGACTATTTGAGAAAAGAGAGAATTGGAGCTTTAATTGTTATTGAAAGAGATATTAGTTTAGGTAATTATATTGATAAAGCGAAAAAACTTTATGCTGATTTATCAAGTGATTTGTTGATTTCTATTTTTTATGAAGGCAATCCATTGCATGATGGTGGTGTGATTATTCAGGGAGATAGAATTACTTGTGCTGGGGCTGTTTTTCCTACAAGTAGCAGTCCAAAATTGAATCGTCGTTTAGGTACAAGGCATAGAGCTGCTTTGGGATTAGCTGAAGAAACTGATGCAGTTTGTATAGTAGTTTCTGAGGAGACAGGAAGAGTTTCAATTGCTGTTAAAGGCGAGTTATTGTATAATTTGACGTTGGATGATGTTAGAATGATGTTGATTGACGAGCTTAAGCCTAAACAAGATTTAGATTTTGAATTAGAAACAGAAGAGGAAGAGATATATGAAGAAGATAAGTAATGGTATAAAAGTTTTTTTTCATCATATTGGTTCATTCTTTGATAAATGGTTAATTACTCCAATTACTAAATTGTTTTTAAGATTATCTGATTTGTTTAAGTCTGGTTCTAAGGCTTTGGATAGAATTGCATCTAAAAAATCTACTTTAATAGTGGTTAGTTTGATTTTAGCATTTGGTACGTTTATCATTGTAGATCAAGAATCTAATGTTATGATTGATCAATATGCGGAAATATTGTATGATAGACCGGTTACAGCGGTTTATAATGAAGAATTATATGTAGTTGAAGGTTTGCCTAAAGCTGTTGATATAACTTTGATAGGTCAAAGAAGACATATATTTTTGGCAAAACAGTCTCCATCAAAGGATGTATCTGTTGACTTGACTGGTTTAAAACCTGGAAATCATCGTGTTACTTTAAAATATACACAAAGATTAAAATCATTGGATTATAAATTGGATCCTTCACAGGTTACTGTTACAATATATGAAAAAGTTAGTGAGACTAAAGCTTTAACTTATGATATTTTACATCAAGATAATTTGAATAGTAAATTGTATATTGAAAATGTTGAGCTTGATAGAACTGATGTTATAGTAAAAGGTGCTCAATATAAGCTTGATAAAGTAGCTTCTGTAAGGGCATTGATTGATGTTGATAATATACCGAATCCTAAGGCGGGAGAGATTTCTTTAAAGGATGTTCCTTTAGTAGCTTATGATAATAATGGAAAAATTGTAGATGTTGAAATTGTTCCAAAAAATGTAGTTGCTAAATTAACAATAACTTCTCCTAGTAAAGAGATTCCAATAAGGATTGTACCTAGTGGTAATTTGGCTTTTGGAAAAGCTATTAAGTCTTTGACTCCAAGTATTTCAACCATTACAGTTTATGGTGAGGCAAAAGTTATTGATGAAATCCAGCAATTAGATGTGGAAATAGATGTAAATGCTCTAGATAGAGATAAGGATTACAATGTAACTTTAAAGAAACCTAAGGGTATTACTGAGTTGAGCTCTAAGACAATTTCTATAAAAGTTGCAGTTGATAATTCTATTACAAAGGAATTTAGTAATATTTCAGTTAGATCAGAAAACTTGGCTAGTGGTCTAAGTGTACAAGCTGCAACGGAAAATGATTCTAAAGTTACGGTTATTGTCAGTGGTAGTGAAGATGTAATAAGTAGTCTTGATTCTTCCGATATTATAGCTTATATTGATTTGGATGGCTATGGTGTTGGAGAGCATAATGTGGCTGTTAAGGTTAGAGGAAACGATTTAAGATTAACTTATGAATCAAAGAAACGAGAAGTAAGAATAGTAATTTCTGGATAAAATTGTTATTTATAGACTGTTGATAAATGAAAAATTTTGAAAACAGTCTTTTTTTTAAATAATTTATTATCTTTTTTTGTAATAAAATGTAAAGTACTCCATATAATTAAGTAGAAAATGTTATGGGGTGAATTATGTTAAAGAAAATTGGATGTTTATTATTATTGATGTTACTATTAACAGGTTGTAGTAAGTATAGTGAAAAAAGTGTTGTTAAAGATTTAAATAAACAGTTTAATAAAAGCTCAGGCTATAAATTAGAAGGTGACCTAGAAATAACGAATAATGATGATGTATATGATTATGATATTGTTGCTAGTTACAAGAAAGATGATAATTATCGTATAGAATTAACAAATAAAGCTAATAGTCATACACAGGTAATTTTAAAAAATAATACAGGTGTTTATATTGTTACACCTTCGTTGAATAAAAGTTTTAAATTTCAAAGCGATTGGCCTTATAGTAATTCTCAAATTTATTTATTAAATGCTCTAATTAATGATATAAACAAAGATGAGGAAAGAAAATTTTCTAAAGATGAAAATGGTTATAGCTTTGTTACTAGTGTAAATTATCCTAATAATAAGAATTTGAGTAAACAAAAAATTGAATTAAATGATAGTTTAAAAATAAAAAAGGTTACTGTTTATGATAAGAAAAATGTAGTTTGTATGGAGATGAAATTTAATAATATTGATTATACTCCTAATTTTAGTAAGGAATATTTTGAATTAAATACTATAATGGATGAAAAAGAAAATGATGTTGTAGATAAAAAAACAGGCAGTTTTGATGAGGCTATTTATCCTTTAGTTGTACCTAGTGGAACAAAGTTAGTTGATGAAGAGAAAATAAAAATGGATAATGGTGATAGGGTTATTATGACTTTTGATGGGGAAAAACCATTTTTGTTAGTAGAAGAAAGCGCTATTACTATGGATGAATTTACAATTATTCCAACTTATGGTGAACCTTATAGATTGATGGATTCTTTGGGAGTAATGACTGACAATTCTTTGTCCTGGAGTAGCAATGGTATAGAATATTATCTAGTAAGTGATGTTTTAAATCAAGAAGAGTTAATAGAAATAGCACAGTCTATTTATAGTCTCCCTACGATGAAATAGTTAGTAAAGCAAATTCCACTTGATAGTGGTTTTTTGTTTTTTCTATTTTCTGAGATACGAGCATAATAAAATACTTCGCTATGTTGGTAAAAGCTGAAAAAAGCAAAGCGTTAAGAAAAAAGTAAATCTTTCTAATAGATAATGGTCTTCAATCAAAATCTAAAATTTAGAGAATTTATTTTATGAGACGAAAAAATGATGATGAAAACTCATCATCTTACGCCATGGAATTGTTAGTATCATATTTAAACTAAAATAAATAAGAAAGTTAATATATAGAAAATTTAACAGATAATTTGCTGCTAATTTAGAGGTTTTAGCTTTTCACAAATAAGTTTATTATTTAAATAATAATTACTCTTTTATTCATAATACAATTAACTTTGTTGAAGTATTCCTAATGAAGAAATACCTCAAATTATTTATATTTTGTTGTAATCACAATTTCTTGTTAATAGTTAACGACTTTTTTTCATTTCATTTAAATCTGTTGCTATATTGTTATCTGTTGATCCTCTATAAAAATCAAATGGATATCTACCTTTTAAATAAGTTTTTATAAAATCAATAAAATAATTATAATCTCCTGTTTTACTTTCATACTTTTTAGCAATTTCATCAATAACATCTTTTATATCATTTTTAGAATAATTTGTACCATTTATATCGTTATCATTACTCATTTGGAATAATATTCTATCTAAATCAATCATTAAATCTCTAATAAAATAGTTATCAATTATTTTATTTTCTATTTCTGCTAAAAAATGATAATATTCTGCTTGATTATAATGTGGATCTGGAATAATACTTCCACTAGGGGTTTTATAAAATGCCTGTCTAGGAAATGATGGTACATATGTAGTGTTAGCAAATGCTGCTTCAACTTTTTTAATTTTAGAATTCATAAACATGTCAGTTAGTGCTGTATTAACAATTCTAGGTGCACCACATAAATATATTTGAGTGTTTGAATTATTATTTCTATTATTATTTTGAATAAGTTCAAGTATAGCATTTATACCATATATATCTCTATCAACAGAATCAAACATATTTGGAATAGATAAAGAGCCATGCCTAGTTACAACATCTAAAAATGAGCCTGTTCCTAAATTTAGAATTACTATATTTGCATTTGCTTTGTTTTTATCAAATATAATATCTTGTATTTTTTTATCAGATCCGCCAGCAAAGAATTCATTGATTTGTTTTTCTGTTAATAAGGGATTTCCATTTTCTATAGCTCTTCTATAATCAGCTATGTTCCAATTATATGAATCTTTTTCACAACAATTTTGTATAATCCAGTTAGATACTGATAATGCATTATTATTTTCACTTCTTGATAATTGATATGTTTGAACATCTAATCCTTTACTTTTTCCAAAGTCAATTAGTCCTAAATTTCTATCTAGTAATAACCTTCCAGGTTCTGACATAGAGAATCCATTACTTATTGAATTGCCTATTGCAGTAAGGGATAATTTGTCTTTTGGATAATCCCTCATAAATCTTACTAATTCTTCATTAACCTGTTGTAATTTTTCTTTTTCTTCATTTTTGTCATATTTCATAACTAAGCACCTCGTGTATAATTTTACCATATTTTAGACATTTTACTGCAATAATGTTGTTTATGTTTAGGTTTCTTACCAAAATATTTTAAAAGTTTAGTTTAAAAATTAAAATTCATTCAAATTTTTTATAAAATGTGAAACTCAAATGTGATGTAGACTTTTTTCTAGAAATTTGTTACAATTGTTTCATGTTAAGTTGAAAGAGAGGTGCAATTTGAGTTTTTACTCAATTTCTATGAAAAAAAAGCAAAAACAGCAAAAAGTCAAAAAGGAATTTAAAATTGAGGGTGAAGCTAAAAGAGTTATAATAGTAATATTATCAGTATTTATTTTTCTAGGTCTATTTTATCTAATAACTATTAAATCTTTAAATAAAGAAGAAGATACTTCAACGGAAGAAGATGTTACTACAATGCAATCTGAAGAGATACTTGTTGGTTCTAGTTTTAATAGAGCAGGAGATGAGTATATAGTTGTTTATTATGATAAAAGTAATAGTGATTTAGCTAGTTCAATTGGTAATAAAGTTTATGAATATAGAAATAAGGAAGAACGTCTTCCTCTATATGAGGCTGACATGAGTAACATATTTAATAAGAATTATGTTACTGAGAATGATGTTAATAAGAATCCTAAGGATGCTAGTGAATTGATGATAAATGGTCCTACATTAATAAAATTTGCTAAGGATAAAGTTGTGGATTATGTACAGGGAGAAAATGAGATATTAAATTATTTAGGATAAATTTTTAAAGACTTATGTCTTTTTTCTTTTTTTTAATTGTGATATTATAATTTATGAGGTAATGAGTATGAAAAAAACAATCAAAAAAGATGGTGCTAAAGATACAAAAAAAGATAAAAAAAGTAACGTTGGTATTCTTTTTGAGGATAGAAATAATGTTTCTTTTAATATGTATGAGGTTGTCTTAATAGTATTTATATCTATAGTTTTTGGTGTGATAGTTGGTTTTGTTTTGACATATAGAAGAAATCCTGTTTCTGGTAAAAAAATTTCTAAAGATTTGCAGGAATTTATTACAGTTTATGATAATATAAAAGATAATTATTATGCTGGAGTCGATGGCAGCAAATTACTTGAGTCTGCAGTTTCTGGTATGATAGGCTCTTTAGATGATCCTTATACTACTTATTTAAGTGGAGATAGTGCTGAAGTTTTTAATGAGTCAATTCAGGGTTATTATGTGGGAATAGGTGCTTCTATTAAAATCGAGGAAGATGGTGGCAATACAATTGCTGAAGTTTATGAAAATTCTAATGCTGATAAGGCTGGATTGCAAGTTGGTGATAAAGTTATTAAGGTTGATGATAAGGATGTTACAAAATTAAATAGTAGTGAATTGTCTAAATTAGTGCGTGGAAAATCTGGTACTACTGTTTCTATTACTGTTTTACGAAATGATTTAGAAAAAACTTTTAAAATAAAAAGAAAAATTGTTTATTTGCAATATGCCTCTAGTAAGATTTTTGAAAAAGATAATGCCAAGATTGGCTATTTAAAAATCACTTCTTTTACTTCCAATATTTATGAACAAGTTAATAAACAAATTTTATCATTGGAAAAGAAAGGCATAGATTCTTTGATTATAGATGTAAGAAATAATCCTGGAGGTCACTTGGCCCAAGTTTCTAAAATTTTAGATTTATTTTTTAATAAAAAGACAGTTCTTTATCAAATTGAGACTAAAAATAAAAAACAAAAAGTTTATGCTTCTACGAATGATACTAGGACTTATCCTGTAGTTATTTTAGTTAATTCAGCAAGTGCATCAGCTTCTGAAATATTAGCTGCTTGCTTTAAAGATAATTATAAAAAGGTTACAATTGTTGGAAATACTACTTATGGTAAGGGTACTATTCAGAAATCATTAAATCTTTCTACGGGTGCTAGTATAAAGTATACATCTCAAAAGTGGTTAACTCCTAAAGGTAAATGGATTGATAATAAAGGTGTTGTTCCAGATCAAGAAGTTTTCTTAAATGGTGATTATTATGATAACCCTACTGATGATACTGATACTCAGTTACAGAAAGCGATTGAACTTTTAATGAAATAAAAAAGACTCAAAGTCTTTTTTATTTTTCAGTAGCATTAATAATTAGTTGTTTATCTTCTTTTGTTGGACTACATGTTGTCAATATAAGTTGTTTTTTATCTTCTTTAACTACATTTATATAGCCGTTTTTATTTTCTTCCCAGTAATCTTTAACTATATAGTCATAGTTTTGGTCTTTATATATTAAAGTTATGCTATCTCCTTCTTTTAATTTATCTAAATCTTTAAAAAAAGCAAGTTTTCCTGTTCCTGAATGTGCGGCTATAAACATAATACTATCTTCTTTATCAGGAGTTATAGAATTTTCTAAGATTGTAACATTTTCATTAACATTATTTTTTTTACTTTCCATTTTATATAAATTATTAGCTATATTTAATTTTTTAATTATTATTTTGCCTATTATTTCATTATCTGTTTTATCTTTTTCCCTTTCTTGTTGTTTTATTCCTTTAGTAAGTTTTATATCTATAGAGTTATTTAAATTTATATTACTAAATATATTATTCTTAATTTTATCATTTTTATTTAATTTTATTGTTGTTAATGAAAAGAGAATAGAAATTGATAAAATTAGTATTATAAAAATTTTTTTTAACATAATAATTTTTTAATTAGAGAAATAATAGTTTCAAAGATATTAGCTTTTATTTTAGTATTTGGTACCTTAATTTTATAATTTTTTAATCTATATATTATTGGTGTTTCATTTTTGATTTCAACAGTAAACGGTTTAACTTTTTCAAATCCTTCAGTGGTGTTATTTTGTTCAATATAATATTTTCCATATGGTAAAGTTATTTCTGCATAACCTTTTTGATTTGTAGTAATAGTTTTAATTAATTTTTTCTTAGAATTATAGATATTAAATTGAATGTTAGCTTCTGGGTAAAAGTTGTCATTTTCTCCATATTCTTTATAAATTTGTACTTTATTTTTTATAACTTCATTTTTTAATTCTAAATTGATTAGTGTATTATCTTTATTGAGTGTGAATTTAATTAAATCTTTACTTATAGTATATCCTTTACCAGCTTTTATTTCTTTTAGGTAGTAGGTTCCAAAATCAAGATTTTCTAGTATGGCTTTATTGTTTTCTAATGTAATTTCTTTTATTTTTTTCATATTAGAATCATATAATTCATAAACGGCACCTTCAAGAGTTGCTTCTCCTGTTGGCGTTGTTGATTTTGTGTCTTTATCAATTTTATTTAAAGTTACTTTTGTGGTTTGTACATATACGTATAATTTACAAAAAGTATAATCAAGATTTCCTACTTCTAATAAGTCTTGACTTGCATCTGAGTAGTAGAAGATTGCTGGTTGTCCATATTTGTTATCAATTCTGTTAAAGCTAAATTCATGTCTTCCTAATTGTAAATCAGTTATAGTTAATTTATTACCTTCTATTTTAGCATAATCAACTATTGAATAATAAAGGTTTAATAAGTTATTTGTATCTTCTATTACTAGTGGTTTATCTTTTAGTACATAGTAAGTTTGATTATGAAATGATGGTTTTAAATAACTATCTTCAACCATTTTTTTTAATTCTTGCATTTCTTGTTGAAATATGTTTATTCTGTTTCCATTAAGACTATCTGTGAAGTAATAATCTCCATTTGGATTTACTTCTTGCCATATAAGCATTTGAGTTATAGGATACCATTTTTCTTCTGTATGGTTGCCATACCCATACCCATAATGCGCAATTGCTGAAATGTTTCTTCTTTGAGTTTCTGATAAATTTTCTGGATAATATGTTTCATTATAGTATGTGTTTCTTTCAAAAAAAGTAAATGGTTCTAGGCAATAAGCTATTTTATTAGTATTTTTATTTTTGAAAAATCTTGCTGCTTGATAAAAGGTGGTTTTAGTAGATGGGTCATATTTACTCATATATATTCCGTCTATGAAATTGCTTTCATAAAACATATTTGTTTTAGCATGAGCAACATTTGGTAAGAAGATAAAGCTACTTATAACTATTAAGAAAAATATAAATTTTTTCAAATTATCCCTCCTTTTTTCTTAACAAAAATGATATTAACATGTTAATAAAAAAGGCGCAAATTATGAAAACTTAAATTTCAAGTGTTTTTTGCATGGGAAATTTAAAAATTCAGAGGGAGAAAATACTATTTTCATAGGAAGAATTTCTTCAAATTTATTTTTTTGCAAAAAATAAAAAAATTTTAATTAGATTGTGAAATGTGTTTTAATTTACAAATGCTTGAAAATATTTTATAATTTTTTAATGATTGTTATTAAAATGAGGTGATTATTTTGACGGATTTAGAAATTAGTCAACAATGTAAGAAAATTTATATTGGTGATGTTGCTAAAAAGATAGGATTAGATGAAACTAATATTGTTCCATATGGATATGATAAGGCTAAAATTAAAGTTGGTAAATTGAAGGAAAAAGCTAAATTAATATTGGTTACTGCTATTAGTCCTACTCCTTATGGCGAGGGAAAAACAACAGTAAGTATTGGTTTGCATGATGCTTTATGTAAGATGAAGATGAAATCTATTGCTGTTTTGAGGGAACCTTCTATGGGTCCGGTATTTGGAATGAAAGGTGGAGCAACTGGTGGTGGTTATAGTCAAGTAGTTCCTATGGCG
>CANQEF010000016.1 GCA_947594675.1 uncultured Bacilli bacterium | reverse complement strand
CCTGTAGGACCAGTAGCACCAATGCCACCAACAGAACCGGTAGGTCCAGTAGGTCCAGCAGGTATTACTAGATTTAAAGTAAAATTAGGTGCTGTTCCAGTAATTGTTGCACTTGCTGCTGTTCCAGGATCACCAGTTTCAACAGTTCCAATTGCTAAAATAGGAGTATCTCCAACAGGACCAGTAGGTCCAGTTGCTCCAGTTGGTCCAGTTGCTCCAGTAGGTCCAGTTGATCCACTTCCACCACCAGCAGGTCCTGTAGGACCAGTAGGTCCAAAACAGTAAATTACTCTAGGTTGACTTGGCGGATTTGGTCTAAACATTCCATTATTACCTTGATTAAAATTCATATTTAACTCCTTTCAATATAAATTATGCAAAAGTAAAAAAAGGTTAAATAATAAGTACCTATTTATAAACATTTTGTCAAATATTAAGCATATAATTAATTGAGGTGGAATATGCAAACATATATTGTTCAAGCAGGGGATAAAATTTTTATGGGGAATAATGAGGTATATAAGGAATCTTTAAAAGAGGTCTTTTTTAAGTGCAAAACAGTTTTTTATTTAAGTGCAATTTTTGCACTTAAAATGTTTACATATTATTATAGAAATGATATAATAGTAGTGTAATAAGAAAAGGAAGATGAATGAGTAATGGATAAGGTAGAGTGCACAGTCGCAGATGTTCTTATGGATATACACGATAGGCAAGGAGTTTTTTTAAAAGCTGATGCAATGGAAATAGTAAGTCCAATGGATTATTTAAAAAAATATTTACCTGAAAATCCCACAGATGAAGATTATCAGAAACTGCCTACTCTTGAATCTTTAAATATATATCCTTTGCCAAGTTATGAGTTTATTGATCATAAATATATTATGTCCGAGTTTACTCATAATATATGGGATAATAAGGAAGCAAGAAAAGAATTATTTTATACTTTAAGATATTATGATTATATGGATAAATTTTATGAATGCCTTAAAAAATATGATTTATATGATGAGTACCGAGATTATGCTTCTGATTATTATCATTTCATATTTAGAGAATGGTGTAAAAAGTATAATATTAAAACACAATAATGTAAGAGGAGTGATAATTTATGTCTAAAAAAGAAAATTGGAATTTAGAATTATCAGAATATATTAAACAAGGAGAACTAAGCAAAAGTGAAAAAGCTAAGACTTGGGAAACCGCCATTGGACTTCAAGATGTTGACGGATTAAAACCATCAAAATATTTAATTAATACAGCTAAAGAACATATTGAAGGTAATATAGATATTAATGAAGCAAAGAAAAAAATAGATGAATACTATAAAGTTTCTGGTAATAGAAAACAAGAAGAAAATGAGAATAGTGAAGAAGCAGATAAAGTTGCAGTTAGAATAACAGAAATTTTAAGTGAAAAAGGTTTTAATTTTAATGTTTTTGAACTTATCAATATTCATTCAAGATTATTTAAAGGAATCTATAAAGAAGCAGGAAAAATTAGAGATTATAATTTTACAAAAAAAGAATGGATCTTAAATGATGATACTGTTATCTATTCTTCTTTTGAAACAATAAAAGATGCTTTAGAGTATGATATAAAGCAAGAAAAGAATTTTTCCTATAAAGATTTATCATTGGATGAATCAATTAAACATATTGCTAGGTTTACTTCAAATATATGGCAAGTACATCCCTTCTGTGAAGGTAACACTAGAACTACAGCTGTTTTTATTATAAAGTATTTAAGAACATTTGGCTTTAATATAAACGATAATGTATTTGCAGAAAATTCGTGGTATTTTAGAAATTCATTGGTTAGGGCAAATTATAAAAATTTTGAAAAAAATATTTTTGAAGATACATCTTATTTAGAAAAGTTCTTTTTTAATCTATTAAGTGATACTGATTACGAACTTAAAAATAGATATACTCATATAGATTATAGAAAGGAAGAAAATAATATAAACTTAAATAATAAAAAATATACTTTAGAAGAACAAGCAATTATCAATATTATTAAAAATAATGAATTAATTAAGCAAGAAGAAATTGCTAAATTAATTAATAAGTCTCTTAGAACAGTAAAATCTATAATGAAAGAAATGCAAGAAAAAAAAATTATTAAAAGAAGTAACGGAAAAAGAAATGGTAAATGGATAATACTCTAAAACGAAGGCAGTTTGAAATATCCATATCTATTAAAAATGAATTAAATTTATAAATATAATAAAATAACTAGATTAAATTGGTTTAAGGAAGTGATTAAAAATGGATGAAGAAAAAATAAATTTCCTTTTTGAATTTAAAACAAGTAATAGTGAAAGAGACGATTTTTTTATTAATGTTTTTCCAACGCTTGATTCTTTTACTAAAACCAAAATTTTAAAACAATTTCAACCAAAAATGAAATTGTTCAATTCTTATATACTTAGAAGTAAAGTAAAAAATGTAATATTAGAAGAACTAAAAAAAGAAATTACTATTTTTTTGGATGAAAATGATGTTCAAAAGTGTGTTGACTTATTACCAAATATACTTTTTTACACTAGTATAAATATAAATGATATTGATGGTGATGTTTTATTAAAACCATTAAAAAAAATATTATTTATTACAAAGAATGCAGATGTATTTAATAACAAAGATTTTCATCAGATATTAATAAATATTACAAGAATAATAGCTTATGCGTTTTCTTATGAAGAAGAGTATAAATCCTTACAAAATAATAAAAATTATGGATATTATAAAGAAATACTTTATGATTATGTTGAAAAAATAGATAAATCAAAAATATTAGATGATGAATTAATTAGCCTAATCATTGAAACATTACCTGCTATTTCTTTTCCTGAGTTGAAAGATAAATTGTCTTGTAAATTTGATGAAGAAATAGATATAAGAAAATATGACTTTTATATAAACAAAATGATTCCACTAGAAGAAGATATAAAATATTTTTTTAAAGATATAAAAAAGTACAGATTGAAATATGGCATAATTCCAGAAGAAATATGTATTTATGTAAATAAATTCTATAATGATAATAGTTCTGCGATAAGATTATGTAATATTGATTTATTAAGACATTATTTAATAAAAAATGGTCTAGAAGATACATGTATATTTTATGATGATTCAATTGATGTTGGGACAGAAGGACTTGCGAGTAATAAAACACTAGCTATAAAAAATACTAATTTAAGCATAGTAATGTTTCATGAGGCTAGGCATGTAATCCAATTTAGTAATATGGGAAACGATAAGAATTATATTAGATATAATTATAATATTTTAAAAGATAATATCTTAAGTAATTACATGGATAGGGGTGTATATAATAGAAATCATAATAGATATCTTTTTGAAATAGATGCAGATATTGAAGGGCAAAAAGAATACTATAAAGTATTAGAGCAAATGAATTTACTATCAGAAGCTGATAGAACAAAAATGGAAAAATTAGATGAAGCAGAACAATTTAGAATATCAATGTCTAGTTATTTAAATGTAGATGGATATGATTATGAAAAAGGAATTTTGTTTGATGATATTATAGGAAAAAATCCAGACTTATTGACTAAATTTCCAGTATTACAAATTGAATATGATAACTTTGGTAAAAGAAAACCAATGTTAGATATATTAATATCATTAGACGAAGAACTTAATCAAAATAAACGAACAAATGAGGAAATTATTGGAATATCAAATTGTATATTTGGAGAATTTTACGAAGTAAAAGATATAACAGAAACATTAAATAGTTTAAATAAATATACATTTCAAAATCCCATAATTTTTGGAATTGAAAAGAATCTCATAAGTGAACTTCAAACATTAATTAATGATAGCAAGATAGAAATTAAAAACAATGTACAGTCTAATGAAAATAGAAAAAAGTAAATATAAAATATTAATCATCCTATAAAATTTAGTAAAAACCAAAAATTAGGATGATTTTTTAATGTCCTAACGTATTCACTTTATCTTTTATAGCAACTTACAAATTAGGATGAATTTCGTAAGTACGAAATAAGTTTTACACAGTACTAAACTCTTATAAAATAAGGAATAGTTTAGTATTAATGTGTAAATATCTTATCCTGCTGATTCATAATTTCATAGTTTTAGGGTGATAGACAAAACTTGCTATAGTAAATGACTTGACTTTTATATTTTAGGAGAGGTATCATCCAAGCAAAAGGAGATGATGTTTATGAATTTGAAGGTGATTATAAGATTAAAGTAATATTATTGGGTATGCAAAGATCCTACCAAGTAATATTACAAAAATAAAAGCCATAGAATTTATTGGAGGTATAAAACTCTATGGTTAAATACAATGTTAATTTAAAATTTAAAGAAAATGGCAAAACTTTAAATGAAGTAATAACTAATGTATTAAAAATAGAATTAGAAAAACGATATATGACTTGCAATATTTTAAATAAGGAGGTACCATTAGATACTCATTATTCCCAGAGTGAAAGGAGTATGAATCTAGAATCGTGAATAGTACTTTTAAGGTAGGACTATATATAAGATTATCAAGGGATGATGGAAATGTTGAATCTGATAGCATTGTAAGTCAAAGAAGTTTACTTAATCAATATGTGGAGGAAAATAATTATAATGTTATAGATGAGTATGTTGATGATGGATTTACGGGAACTAATTTTGAAAGACCTGCTTTTAAAAGAATGATGAAAGATATTGAATTTGGTAAAATAAATATGATTATTACCAAAGATATGTCAAGATTAGGTAGAGATTATATAGGAACAGGAGAATTAATAGAAAAATATTTTCCAAATAAGAATGTAAGGTATATTGCTATTAATGATGGAATAGATACATTTATAGATAATACCAATAATGATATAGCACCTTTTAAAGCTATAATGAATGATATGTATGCTAAAGATATTTCAAAAAAAGTAAAAACTAGTCTTCATTCAAGAATGAAAGATGGACTATATGTATCTGGCAGGTGCCCATTTGGATATATGAAAGATCCAAATAATAAGAATCATTTAATTGTAAATGAAGAGCAAGCTAGTGTTGTGAGGCTTATATTTGATTTAGCATTAAAAGGTAACACTTATCATTATATAGCAGAGTATTTAACAAAACAAAAAATTAAAACACCAGCATCTTATTATAATTATATTTGGAATACAAAATGTAGTAATTCTTTTTGTGTTAGTCAAAATAAAGGAGTTTGGGTTGATACAACAGTAAAATCAATATTACAAAATCGGATTTATATTGGTGATACAGTACAAGGTAAAACAAAAAAGATTAATTATAAGCTTAAAAAAGTTGTTAAAAATAAGGAGTCAGATTATATAATTGTAGAAAATACACATGAGCCTATAATAGATAGAGATATTTTTGAGCAAGTACAAAGTTTACTTCCTAAAAATGTTAAAAGGCCAGAGAAGAAAAGATTTTATCTATTAGATGGGCTTTTATATTGCGGAGATTGTAAGCATCGAATAACAATAAGGTATCAAAATAAGACGGGAAGAAGTTACACTACTTGTGATTATTACAGGACATATTCAAAATACCATCTATGCACAACACATACAAATAATTATGAAATATTAGAGAGTGTTATTTTAGATAATATTAGGAATGTTTGTTATAAATATCTTGATAAAAACAAAGTAAAAGATTCTATAGGAAATATAAAATTTGAAGATGATACAATAAATGTAAAAAAACAAATTGAAAGTCTAGAATTTACAGGTAATAAACTAACTGAAGATTTAGATAAAACTTATATGGATATGTTGAGATGTATAATAGATGAAGAACAATATTTAAGAGTAAGTGAAAATATAAAAAAAGAGATAGATGATAATAAAAAGAATATTGATAATCTCAAAAATAAGCAGATAAATTCAAATAAAAGGGATAACAAAAAAATAAAAAAATACATTGATGAATTTTTATCAATAGAAAGTCCAACAAGAGAATTAATAATAAATCTAGTTGAAAAAATCTATATCTATCAAGATAAAAGTATAGATATTATATTTACATTTAAAAATGTTGTATAATAATTTATAGTTAAATAAGAAAGGAATGGATAATATGAAATATGAAATGAAGTTACAACCTGAATATTATAATTTTATACTTAATGGTACTAAAAGAATTGAAATCAGACTTAATGATAAAAAAAGACAACAAATTAAAATTGGAGATACTATTAAATTTTTAAAGGAACCAGAATTAAAGGAATTTTTTGAGGCAAAGGTTATTGCTTTATTAAAATATAATACTTTTGAAGATATGTTTAAAGATTTTGATATATCAATTTTATCAGATATATCAATGACTAAAGACAAATTAATAAAAGACCTTGAACAATTCTATCCAAAAGAAGAACAAGATAAATATGGTGTTTTAGGTATAAAAATCGAATTAATATAAAAAGATATCAATATCTGATTATATTTACATTTAAAAATACTACATAAAAAGCGTATCAGGAGATACTTTATATGGAATAAGTAAACAGTATGGTATAAGTGTTGAAGATATAAAGCTTGCGAATAATTTAAGTAATGATAATATTTCTGTAGGACAAACTTTATTTATACCTTCGACTAACACTACAGCTTTATACATAGTTAAAAAAGGAGATACATTATACTCAATTGCTAATAAATTCGGAGTTAGTGTTTTAGAAATAAAGACAATTAATAATTTAAAAAGTGATACTTTAAGTATTGGGCAGCAATTAAGAATTCCTGTTACTGATGATGTTAAAGATGAACCTTTTGGTTATACAATTTATACAGTAAGAGTAGGAGATACTTTATATTCAATAGCTAAGAAAAATAATACAACGGTAGAAAAAATTAGGGAAATAAATAATTTAAAAACAGATACTTTAACTATAGGACAACAACTTAAAATTCCTTATAATGTCATGCTTGATGATGCTTTTGATAATGACTATTTAATTTATGTTGTAAAACCTGGTGATAGTTTATACTCTATTGCTAAGAAATATAATATGACTGTTGCTAAACTGATTGAGATAAATGATTTAAAAAGTAATGTAATTAGTATAGGTCAGCAGTTAAAAGTAATTGTTGGAAAAGATAATGCCATACCACTTGGTTCTAGTTGCTATGGAGAAGGATATGTTGAACCTAGGTATATAACTTATACAGTAAAACGAGGAGATAATCTTTATAATATAGCTCTTAATTATAAAGTGACTGTTGAAAGTATAAAATCTTTAAATAATTTAACTAGTAATGATTTAAGTATAGGTCAAGTTTTAAAGATTAAGGAGGTTAATTAATGAAAGAAGAAATTATTAGTTATGAGGATTTTAAAAAGACAGATTTATATGAGCAATTTTCTAAAGAAAATCCTAGTACGGGTACTTTAAAAGTACAAGTATTTACTGCTTATAAGGCGGTTCCTGTTTCTGATTGTGAAATAGTTATTTTTAAAACTATTGGTAATTATAAAGTTGTTTTCTTTAGTGGACTAACTAATAGTAGTGGAATAATTGATTCAATAGTTTTGCCAGCTCCTGTAAATGCAACTACAACAACGATGGAGGCTCCGTTATATACAACTTATGATATGACAGCAATACATGTGGGATATGAGACTATTAAGCAGTATAAAATAGGTATGCTTGGTAATGTAAAGGTAATTCAATATGTTAGAATGACTCCTTTAGTACAGTTGGAAGGAGTAGAACAAAATGGCGATTAGAAGTCCTATTATTCCTACTGTTATTACGGTTCACTTAGGAAACCCTGATGAGGCTGCACGTAATATTACAGTTCCTTTTGATGAATATATTAAAAATGTAGCATCAGGAGAAATTTATCCTAATTGGCCAATTGATGCAATTAAAGCAAATGTTTTAGCTGAAATATCTTTTGCTTTGAATAGAGTTTATAATGAATGGTATCCTTCTAAAGGTTATAATTTTGATATTACAAGTACTTCTACTTATGATCAATCATTTGGTGAAAATAGACAGTTTTTTGAAACAATATCGCAAGTAGTTGATGAGTATTTTAATAACTATATTGTTAAAGAAGATCAAGTGCAACCTTTATTTGCTCAGTATTGTGATGGAAGAGTTACAAAGTGTGATGGTCTTTCTCAGTGGGGAAGTGTTACTTTAGCTAATCAAGGTAAAAGTCCTTTAGAAATATTAAAAAATTATTATGGTGATGATATAAAAATTATTTATAATGCACCGGTTGAAGAAAATATTGCTAGTTATCCGGGATTTCCAGTGGAGCTTGGTACTTCTGGGGATTTTGTTAGGATGATTAAAACACAGCTTAATCGTATTGGTCGTAATTATCCAGCTATACCGGCTATTACTGATAATAGTATTTATTTTACTGTTGAAACAGAGAAGGCTGTTAAAAAATTTCAGGAAATTTTTAACTTGCAAGTTACAGGTATTGTTGATAAGACAACTTGGTATAAGATAAAGTATTTATATAATGCTGTTAAAAATATTAGTAATTTATATTCTGAGGGAATTACGGAAGATGAGGTTACTGTTCTTTTTGGTAATAAATTGCAGCTAGGGGATACAGGAAGTTATATTAGTACTCTTAATTATTATTTAAATGTAATAGCTTATTTTGATCCTGATATTCCTTTTTTAAATTTAAATAGTGATACATTTACTGAAGATACTAGGCAAATGGTGGTTGCTTTTCAAAATAAATATGATATAACGGCAACGGGTGAAGTAGATGCTAATACATGGAAAGCTATTAAAGAAGCATATAGACAAACTATTGCTAAAGTCCCTACAGATTGTTTATGTAATGTAAATGAGTTTTATCCTGGTAGATATTTACTTAGAGATATGACGGGTGATGATATAATTAATTTACAAAAATTTTTGTATTTGATATGTCAAAAAAAGCAAAGTATTCCTGGGGTTGTTGTTAATGGAGTGTTTGACAATTTGACAGAACAATCTGTTAGAAGTATACAGGCCAATAATAATTTAGAAGTAAATGGTGTTGTAGGACCATCAACTTGGAGTAAAATTGTTCAATTATCAAAGTAAAGTTTTTAAAAAGACTAGCCATAGTCTTTTATTTTTGATAGAATTGAAATAGGAGGGTGTATGAAGAAATTAATAGTTGTCTTGATTATTTTTAGTGCTTTTTTTATTGGGTGTAGTAAAGATAATAATGCTAAGAAAAACGAAGAGAACTCGACGGTTGCAACTATATCAGTAGAAGATGTAAAAAAAATAGTTGATAATTATATAGATTATCCTAATGTGGATATTGTGGATGTTAGAAGTGAGGATGAATTTTTAGAAGGACATATTCCTGGGGCAATTAATATTCCTCTTTCTTATATAGAAGAAATAAATATATCAACTGATCGAGAAATAATTGTGTATTGCCAGAGTGGAATTCGCAGTAAAGAGGCTGCTTTAAAATTAAAAGATTTAGGTTATGAAAATGTTAAAGATATGGGTGGAATTAGTAATTATAATTATGAATTAGAAAAGTAAGAGGTTTATATGTCAGATAAAAGATTTTTAGCAGTAGAAAAATATTTGAATAAGAAAAAAGAAAAAGTTATTATTGATTTGATTATAAAAGATTATGATAAAAGTAATTTTTATATAGCTTTAGTATTTAATAAAAAAATTGAAAAGTTTAAAGTCTTATTTGTTCCTATTGATGTTTTAGAAATAAATAGAGTAGAAGAATATTGCTGCTACCAATTTATAAATTTGGTTACCGTTAATTATTTTTTAGAAACTTTTAATAATGTAAAAGATGTTTGTAGAGATAAGAGTTTTACGAATAAGCTTAGTAAAACGATGAAGGCTTATTATGTGGAAATTAATGCACATATTGGTGGAGAAGATTTTAAGTTTTTAACAAATCAAATAATACCTCAAGAATGGGATTTTCTATTTGATATAATTGTTTCTTTATTTGAACACTTGCCTAATGTAGTTAGTGAATTGTGTAATAAATTGTTGGGTCTTTTTAATGATGTTTTTGGACATGTTAAATATGATTATTCTTTAGATATTGATTTAACTAAGGATAATTTAGGCCTTTTTAATGAAGAAGAAATTAAATTGGGAGAAGAAAAATTAAAAGACGTAACTTTTTCTGAAAAGAAGTATGGTAATTACGTTGTTATTTTAGATGATAAATTATTCGTATTTGCAATAGATAAATATAAGGGTATATTTAATGTTTATATGGAAGATGTTAATTTAGGAAAAGAATATTTGTATGCTTTATATCTTGTTTATAAGAAGGAATTTATTAATAAATATGTAAAATTAGTTTATGATGGAAATAGTAGTTTAATTTATAGATTAGAAGATGATAAATTTTTAGTTATTAATGACTTTAAAAAAGAGCAATATTCTTTTCAAGATGTTTTTAGTAAGAGTTTTGAAATATTAGATGCTACTCGGGAATTTAAAAAGAAGTTAGTAGGTGCTTTAGAAAAAAATTATGAAAAAGATATTGCTGAGATAGTTCACAATGTTAAAATGATAGAAAGCTAGTTTTTAGCTTTCTTTTTTTAAAAAAAATTGGCACTCTTTGTTGACAACTGCTAAAAATAGTGCTATAAGTAAGTTGTTAGGAGATGATTTTTGTGGAAAAGAAGGAATTTAAGTCAGAGTCAAAAAGACTTTTAGATTTAATGATTAATTCTATTTACACTAATAAGGATATTTTTTTAAGAGAGTTGATTTCTAATGCAAGTGATGCTTTAGATAAGCTTTATTATCGTAGTTTAACTGATAAAAAGGTTAAGGTAAAAAAAGAAAATTTGGAAATTAATATTGATATTAATAAAGATAAAAGATTAATTACTATTTCTGATAGTGGTTGTGGTATGACTAAAGAGGAATTAGAGGAAAATTTAGGTACGATTGCTAAAAGTGGTAGTTTATCTTTTAAGCAGAATATGACTAAGAAAGAAAAAATTGATATTATTGGTCAATTTGGTGTTGGTTTTTATTCTGCTTTTATGGTAAGTGATAAAATTAAGGTTACTTCATTAAGCATTGATAGTCAAGATGCTTATACTTGGGAAAGTGAAGGAGTAGATGGCTATACTATAAAGAAGGCTAAGAAAGATAGTATTGGTACAGAAATAGTTTTACATATTAAGGATGATACTGAAGAGTTTGAATATTCTAAGTATTTAGATGAATATGAAGTTAAAAGCTTGGTTAAAAAGTATTCAGATTATATAAGTTTTCCAATCAAAATGGAAGTTGTTCATCATGAATTAGTAGATGAGGAAAAGCATAAATATAAAGATACTAAAGAAATAGAAACTCTTAATAGTATGGTTCCTATTTGGAAAAAGAATAAGAAAGATGTTAGTGATGAAGATTATAATAATTTTTATATGGATAAGTTTAGTGATTATGATAAACCTATAAAAGTAATATCTTCTTCAGTTGAGGGAATGTGTTCTTATAAAGCTTTGTTATTTATACCTAGTCATGCTCCATATGATTTTTATACTCAAGAGTATGAAAAGGGATTAAGTCTTTATACTAATGGAGTTATGATAATGGAAAAGTGTGGAGACTTGTTACCTGATTATTTTAGTTTTGTTAAGGGTGTTGTTGATAGTGAAGATTTATCTTTAAATATTTCAAGAGAGATATTACAAGAATCGCATAATTTGAAATTAATTGCTAAAAATATTGAGGGAAAGATTCGTAAAGAATTAGAGGATATGCTTAAAGATGATCGTGATAATTATATTTCTTTCTTTAAAACATTTGGTATGCAATTAAAATATGGTGTTTATAATAATTATGGTCAAGATAAAGATAAATTAAAAGATTTGATTATGTTTTATTCAAGTAAGGAAGAAAAGCTTATTACTTTGAGTGAATATGTTAAAGCAATGAAAGAAAATCAAGAAGTTATTTATTATGCAGCTGGTTCTTCAATTGAAAAAATAAAAGATTTGCCACAAGTAGAACAAGTTAAAGATAAAGATTTTGATATTTTATATTTAACAGATTATGTAGATTCTTTTGCCATTACAGCAATTCAAGAATATGATGGTAAAAAATTTGTTAATGTTGAAAGTGGAGACTTAGATTTAGAAAGTGATGAAGAAAAAGAGGCTGTAAAGAAAGTTAATGAGGGAAATAGTAGTTTACTTAAAGATATGGCTGATGAAATTAAAGAGGTTAGTGAAGTTAGATTTAGTAATAAATTAAAGTCACACCCTGTTTGTTTAACTTCTAAAGGTGATGTTTCTATTGAAATGCAAAAAGTATTTGATGCTATGCCAAATGATATGGGAATAAAAGCTGAGACTATTTTAGAGATTAATGAGAAACATCCAATTAGTGAAAAATTAAAAAAACTTTATAAGGATGATAAGGAAGAATTTAAAAAGTATACAAAGATTTTGTATAGTGAGGCTAAGATGATTGCAGGATTACCAATAGATGATCCAACAGAGATTAGTCGTTTAATTTGCGAAGTCATTTCAAAATAATTTAAGTATTGACGTAAAAATAAATAATTAAGATTTAAAAGGGTTTACTTTTTAAATCTTTTTTAGTATTCTTTATAGTAGGAAAAGAGGTTATATCAATGAATAATAATATGATGTCAAATAATTCAGAGCAGAATAATGGAACGAATAAAGTAGTAGAATTAGTAGTTATTATAATAATTATGTTTGCAGGTATATTTGCTTTTTTCTTTTATGAAAAAGGTTATTTTGATTTGAAAAAAATAACAGATGACTTAAAAGATAAAACTCAAGAAACTGATAAAGATACAGAAATTAATATAACAAATTATGCTTTAAAAAATGATTTGTTGGAAAAAATAGATTACTTGACTGGATATGATTCAAGTAGTAATTTTGCTTATGCTTATAATTTTAAAAATAATATTAATGGTCCTTATGGTGATTTTTTCAATAATTTTACGGAAGATATGAAATTATACACTGTTTTGACTTATTTAAGCAAGGAAGGTAAATTTTCTCGTTTAAGTAGTGAAAATGAGTCTAATCCTTTAATAAGTATTTATACTAGCTTACCTAATGTTGAGATTAAACAGATAGATGGCAAAAAAGTTAATGAAGAATATAAATTGTTTTTTGGAAAAGATATAGCTACTTATAAAAGTTTGGATGGATGTCCAATGTTTCCTTATGACAATGATTTAAATATATTTTTTTGGTATACACCACAATGTAGTGAAAGTACATCAGGTATAGTTTATGCTTTTGCTAATAAATTTTCATTTAATGGTGATTATGCCTATGTTTATGTAAGTTATGGTAGTGCAAAAAATTATGAATCTAAAGATAAGTATACTATTTATAAAAATTTAGGTGAAAAGGATTCTTATGAGAGTAATATTACTGTTGAAGAGGCTATGAATTTTGAAATAGATGAATCTAATTATAAAGACTTTTTAGAGTATAAATTTACTTTTAAGAAAGATAGTAATGGTAATTATTACTTTGAAAAGGTTGAACCTACAAAGTAATTTAGCTTTTTAAATGATAAAAATTGTGGAAAAACTCTACAATTTTTTTGTTGACAAATTAAGACGGGGGGGGGGTATAATCTTATTATAAAATAAGGGAATTGTTGACAATTTGGAGAT
>CANQEF010000015.1 GCA_947594675.1 uncultured Bacilli bacterium | reverse complement strand
ATTATTAAATTAATGTACAAAATTGGAGTTCAAAAGAAGATGAATACTTACAAATTATTGAAGAGCAACAACAAGGTTGTTTTGAAAATATTCCGAGTGTTGAATATAATGTTTCGTTGGAAGATAGTGTAACTACTATTATTAGAACTTATGAAGTTAATGAAAACAATCAAGATGAATTAGAAAAGGACACACTTTTATATAATAATATAAAAGATATTCATAACGATTATTCTAAAATAAAAGAATATTATGAAAATGAAGTTTATACTTATGATAATAATATGATTCTTAAAAAAATAAAGTTCACTCGTGAAGAAGAATATTCTAGTGAAGAACGTGCTAATAATCAAAAATCTATTCATGAAGGTGCAGTTGATAAAGCAAACGAAATGGAAGGAATGAGTGGAAGCGTAGAAACCAAAAGTAATACGAGTTTTGTTTATTCATTTACTTATGATTTAGAAAAAATTTCTAATTTAGAAGATGCTCTTGGTAGTGGAATGTCTACATATTTAGATTACTCTACCCATAAGTTTGATGCTGATAAATATGCTGATGGATTTGAAAATGTCAACAATAGTGAATTGTCTAGTGGTACTTGTGTTATTGAATAATTTGAATTTATATTATAGATCAACTTAATTGTTGATCTTTTTTATACCTTATTTAAAGGAGAAAATGAGCAAATAAAAAAATCCTAGTAAACAATATAATGTCCACTAGGATTTTTATTAATTTAATAAGCTAACTATAATCAAATATTAATAATCTTTCTTTTATGATTTTATTTATTTTCTTGTTTTTGAAATCTGTGTTATAGATATTGAATAATATTTCGATAGAAAATTGTTTCTTTTCTATTTCTGATAATTCTAAATACTTGGCTGAAAAAAGTAGTAGATGTTTATAAATACTAAAGTTTATTATTTTTTTAGAATTTTTATAATCTAAAATTGTTAGTATTTGTTTTAATAAAATAATAATATCTCTCATATTAAAATTTATGTTGAAGTTTTTGTTTTCAGTTAAGTAAAGTGCTAATCTTACTTTATCAATATTACTCAACATATCAAATTGATGTAGTAATTCTATGACCTTTTTCGTGTTACTTTCTAATAGCATAATTTACCTCTTTTCCTTGATTTTACTGGGTTACAAGACATTTACCAAGCAATTATTTGTGTCTTTACTATATTCATCCAACTCTCTGACGCATACCTCCTGATAAGCTATTTGGATATTTATCCATAAAATCTCCTAAACCATATGTCTTCAAAAGTTTAACAACATAGTTTTTACTATCATCATTTAACTTTCCAGTTACTTCCAAACCAACTAAACAATTTTCCAATATGGTTTTCCAAAAAAACAATGAATCATCTTGGAGCATATAGCCAATAGTTACATCTTTATCAAAACTAAAATTACCACCTGATTTTTCTTCTAAACCAGCCAAAATCGATAAAAAAGTAGATTTTCCACATCCAGATGGTCCAACAATTGCAACAAATTCATTCTCTTTAACATCAAAAGAAATATCATCTAAAGCAAGTACTTCACTGCTTTTATCATGATATATCTTTTTTATTTTATTAACTTCTAATATTTTACTCATTATAAATCAACTTACTATAGGAAACCTTTTTATCTAAGTCACCATTATCAATCATAATATCCTGCAAATGATCAAATGATTCTTTACTAAAATTAGTAGTCTTTGGCCAAGCATCAATTTTTCTATATCTCTTAATCACTTCTTCTAAATCTTTTAAAGAAGTATCTGGAAATTGGTCTAAAATAGCTTTAGCAACATCTTTATCACTACTATTATGAACAAAATCTAATCCTTTTTGAATAGCTTTTTCAAAAGCTTTAATAACATCCTTATTTTCATCTATATAACTTTTTCTTGCACTATAGGAAGTATATGGAACAACACCACCCATTTCGCCAAGGCTTGCAACCACATACCCATAGCCTTGCTTTTCAATATCCAAAGCGTTAGGCTCAAATAAAGCAACAAAATCTCCTTGACCACCAATAAAAGCTCCACTCATTGCCGCAAAGGCAACAGAAGTATCCACAAAAGTGTCCTTGTCAGGATCAATTCCATTTTGTTTTAAAGCATATTTTAACGTCATAACCGGCATACCCCCAGCACGACCACCTATAATATTTTTTCCTTTTAAATCTTCAACTTTAAAATTATCAATTTTTTTTCTTGAAACCAAAAATGAACCATCTTTCTGTGTTAATTGAGCAAAAGTTTTTAGATAATCTTTTTCTCCACCATTATAAACATAAATTGTTGCTTCACTTCCTGAAAAACCAATATCGGCATCTCCCGATAAGACAGCAGCTGTGACCTTATCAGCCCCACTTGTAAGTATTAAATCAACATCTAATCCTTCCTCTTTAAAGAAACCTTTTTCCAATGCTACATACTGGGGTGCATAAAAAATAGTATGGGCAACTTCTGCTAAAGTAATTTTTTTGCTTTTAGCATCACCTTTTTTATTAAAATCAAACAAAACAGCACTTACTAAAATTAAAAGTAAAAAACTACACAAAAGATAAGTTAAAATCCTCTTTTTCATATAACAATTATTCTCCTTTCTAACTAAAGTATTATATGAATTACCCAAAAAAAGTGTCATTAAATACGTATATTTTTAACATGAAAAAATATAGTTATATTAGGATGGTGAACATATGAATAAAAAAATCCCAATTTTTCTAATTATTTTTTTAACAATTTGTCTTGTAGTACTTGCTTCAACCAATATTTTAGTGAAAGAACAAAATCCTAAAAAAAGACAAATACAAGGAATTGTACTAAACACAGAAAATAATAATATAACATTACAAACAAGTAATAAGACAATTTATACTTTTGAAACAAATACAAAAGATATTTCTATTGGTGACAATATAGTAATTGAATATACAGGACTTTTAAATCAAAATAAAAAAATCCAAGATTCTATTGTGCTAAGTTGTATTGAAACAGAGGAAGAAAAAGATTCTAATGGTATACCTCTATCATGGAAAGATAATGGCCTTTTTAAAGATTACTATATACTAGCCAAAAACAAATTAGATGAATTAAGTTTAGAAGAAAAAATAGGACAACTTCTACTAGTAAAATACCCTTCTTCAAAAGCAAAAGAGTCCTTAGAAAAAAATCAATTTTCTGGCTTTATCTTTTTTGAAAATGACTTTAAAGATAAAACAAAAGAAGAAGTCAAATCCATGATATCATCTTTAAACGATGTAGCCAAAATACCACTTTTAACTGCTGTAGATGAAGAAGGTGGAGAAGTTGTAAGAGTAAGTAGTAACAAAAAATTAGCACCCCAAAAATTTTTATCTCCTAGCGAATTATATAAAGATGGTGGACTTGACGCTATCAAAGAAGATACCATTGAAAAAAGTGCTCTTTTAAAAGAATTAGGAATCAATTTAAATTTAGCACCTGTAGTTGATGTTTCTAATAGTGATGAAGACTATATCTATGAAAGAACCCTTCAAGAAGATACAAATACAACTTCAGAATATGCCAAAACTGTTATTTCAGCTAGTAAAAATACTGGAGTATCATACACTTTAAAACATTTCCCTGGATATGGAGACAATGAAGATACTCATAATTCCCAAACTACAGATGAACGTTCCTTACAACTTATAAAAGAAAAAGATTTACCACCTTTTGAAGCAGGAATTGAAGCTAAAGCTGAGGCTGTTTTAGTTAATCATAATATAGTCAAAAATATAGATGAATCAAATCCTGCGTCTTTATCTGTGAATGTACATAAAATGCTACGTGATGATTTAAAATTTACTGGTATAATAATGACTGATGATTTAGAAATGAAAGCAGTTTCAGAAATCGAAAATAATATAACAAAAGCTTTAATAGCAGGAAATGATCTACTAATTATTGGAGATTATGAAAAAGCAATTTCAGAAATAAAGAAATCTTTAAATGATAAAGAATTAAGTGAAAATCTAATAAATAAATTAGCTTTTAGAGTACTTGCCTGGAAATATTACAAAGGAATCTTATTTGAAGTATCAAAGTAAATTAATATAAATTAAAAACTACCTCCAATATTCAGAAAAAACTTGCTAAAATAAAACATTTATGATCTCAACTTAAACACTTTTTTATTAAAAAGCTAGATTTTATAAGGGATTGTACATAATTAAAAATGCATACGTTGAAAAAATATGCAAATAAATTTAATGAAATCCCAGTATTTATAAGGATTATATTTGTCTTATTAAAAGCTTATCATAGATTTAATGATAAATAAAGACGTATTTGAACGTACGCAATATTAAAAATTAAAATTTGACAAAAAAATGCCTAATTTATAATGGTTTGCGAGATTTTTAAAATTTAAAAGTGTTTAAGTTCCGGAATCTTATTTGAAGTATCAAAGTAAATTAATATAAATTAAAAACTACCTCCAATATTCAGAAAAAACTTGCTAAAATAAAACATTTATGATATAATAAGAGTCAATTAAGCGAAGGGGGAGAATTTTTATGAATTCAAAAATAAAAAAATTCACTAAAGTATTACTAACAATAATACTTACAATAGCAACTTTTGTACCTGCAAACATAACAGCTAATGCTGCTAGCAAGCAAATAACTCTTGGAGAATTAGAAGTTTTACCAAGATATGTTGCTGGTGTTTTGATTGATGCTAAAAAAACGACATCAGGTCAATACGTTTATTGTGTAGATAACAATAAACCAACAGCTAAAAATACAACAGCTAATTTGGTAGGAGAGGCAAATGCTGGAGTAACAGCTATCTTAAACAATGGTTATCCATATAAAAGTATAACTGGAGATAAAGCTAAAGATTATTATATCACTCAAGCTGCTATTTGGTGGTATCTAGATAACACAACAGGTAGTTCTAACTTAGGTACTCAATTCAAAAGCACTGGCTCAGATGCATACAATTTAAGAAATTATATCAAAAACTTAGTTAAAGTTGGGGAACAAGCAGCAAAATCTTACACAACAGCTTTAACAATCACAACAAGTGACAAGAATATGACTCTTTCAAATGGATATTATGTTTCAAAGAGTATCAAAGCTACAAATATAAGCAATATTAATAGTTATACTGTATCATTAAAAAATGCACCTTCAAAAACTGAAATAGTTAATTCAAAAGGTGAAGTAGTAAATAGTATTGCTGCTAATGATTCTTTCTATATTAGAATTCCTGCTAACCAGGTAACATCAGTAAGTTTAAATGTTACAGTAACAGCAACAGGTAAAAGTGCTATTAAAAAAGCTTACGTATATCAACCAGTAAATGGGATGCAAAATGTAACCTTATTGGAAGATGAAACAAAATCATCTAGTTTAACATTAAATCTTGCTACTTCAAAAGTAACAATTGTAAAAGTAGATTCAAAAACTGGTTTAGCTCTTGCTGGAGCAAAATTAGTATTAAAAGATTCTAATGGAAAACAAATTACAAGTTGGACATCAACCGTTAATGGTCATGTTGTTAGAAACTTAGTTGATGGAACATATACAGTTGAAGAAGTATCTGCTCCAAATGGTTATGAGCTTAATAAAACACCAGTAAAGTTTACTATAAGTGGTACTAATCGTGATATCAAAGTTAAAATTCAAAATAAGGCTAAAAAAGTTGTAGTTAATATTACTAAAATTGATGCCTCAACAAAGAATCCACTAAGTGGAGCTATACTAGTAGTAAAAAACTCTTCTGGAAATATCGTTGCCAGATTCACAACTACTGAAAATTCATACACTATTACAGACTTAGAAAATGGAACATATACAGTTGAAGAAGAGCAAGCACCAGCTGGTTACAAAGCTTCATCAGAAAAAATATCATTCACAATTGATGATGAACATCTTTCACATCAAATTATGTTTGAGAATTATCCTGAAGTTGAAGTTCCAAATACATCTTCAAGTTCATTAATATTTAGTTTATTAGGTATTGCTATAATCAGTATAGGAATTGGATTCGTATACAAGAATGGACAAAATGCATAAAAAAAGAGTAAGAATCTCTCCTAACTATGTTGCCTTAATTGGTACCATAATTACATTAATTGGAGGATTCTTTCTTTCTTATAATTATATTCAATCAAAAAAGATAATAGCTTTTGATTACATGGCAAATACTTTCTATAATGGTAATGAAATAGTTAATATTTCTGAAACCGAAACAACTCAACAACAAATAGAAAATAATTTGCCTGAAACTATAACTAATGAATATATAGGTTATCTTTCAATACCTAAAATAAATCTAAAAAAAGGTTTCCTTGATTTGAGATCTAAAGAAAATGACGTTGAAAAAAACATCTTGGTAGTAAATGGTTCAACCTATCCTGATGTTGAAAAAGGTAACTTAATATTAGCAGGACATTCAGGTACCGGTTGGAAAGCATTCTTTAATGATTTATACAAACTAAATATAAGCGATGAATTATTCATAACTTATAAAAATAAAAAATACACATATAAAATTACTAATATTTACAAGCAAGACAAAGTAGGAACAGTTGCTATATATCGTAATTATGACAAAACAACACTTACTTTAATAACTTGTACAAATTTTGATTCCAAGACACAAACAATTTATATATCAGAATTAGTAAATGTCGAAGATCAATAAAAATTAAATGGGGGGTTGAAGAATATGACACAATTGTCTTTATTGGATAAGATAAAAATTTTATTAGACACAACCAAAAATTCTAAAATGTTTATCGTCATAATAATTTTTCTTATCTTTTTTGCCTATATCTTACTAAGTACAAATAAGAAGAATAAAAAGACATCAAAAAGTATTTTTATCTTAATATATATCTTCATCTTCTTATTTATAATAGTAACTTACCATGATACGCTGCCAAAAATGTTAGATTATTTAATGAATAACTTATTTATAGTAATTTATTTTCCTAATCTAGCTGTTTATTTAGCGGCAATCATAATTACAAATGTAATTATTTGGATAAGTATTTTTAATTTTAAAACTACAAAATTTATAAAAACTATAAACATAACTATCTATAGCATATTAAGCTATTTATTAGCATTATTATTAAATATAATTTCCACAGAAAAATTAGACGTTTTTACTCAACAATCTGTTTATGGGAGTAAAAATGCTTTAGGCATAATTGAACTATCAAGTAGTATTTTTGTTATTTGGATTATTTTCCTAATAGTTTATAAAATTTTCCTATATTATACTAGAAAAGATTATAAACCTCAAAAAATTATTATCGAAAGAAAAGTAAAAAAATTACCTAGTACAATAATAGAAACTAAATTACCTAATAGAATAAAAATTGTTTCACCAAAAAATAATTTTTCTACTAACATAAGTAATTATCATAAAGATACCACTGAAATAGAAAAAACTTTAACATTGGAAGATTATAAATTATTATTAAAAATGCTTAAAGAAAAAAATACTTCTAAAGAGGAAGAAAATTTCTTAAAAGACAAATTAAATAGTGCATTAAAACAACAAGATTATTATGTTGAACCAGAAATTATTGAAACTAAAACTGCTAAGACAAAAGAAATAAAAGAAGATTCATATAAAAAGGAACAATCTATTTTTGATGAACTTATGAATTTATATAATTAGCTTTTATTTTATAATAATATTTAAACTAAATGTAGATACAAAAAAATCTACATTTTTTTCAATTGAAATAATAAAGATAAAAAAACTCCACTTAAAGAAATAAAAGTAAAAAATTAACTAATAAGCATCGATAAAAAACTAATTTTGCTAGCATTTGACAAGCGAACAAAAGTATGATAAATTTTAAATAGATGTAAAAATTATTCAAGCATATAAGTTATTTATTTCTTAATCATTTCTTTACATTAATAAAGTTAATCGTTATAATAAAGGAAGGAAGTAGGTATCAAAATGGAATTAGACAATTTAAATGATAAACAAAAAGAAGCCGTTTTTTACAATGAAGGCCCACTTTTAATAATAGCAGGGGCAGGAGCTGGGAAAACTAAAACCTTAACAACAAAAATAGCCTATTTAATAGAAGAAAAAAATGTTCATCCCTACAACATTTTAGCAATTACTTTTACAAATAAAGCAGCTAAAGAAATGAAAGATAGACTATATGGACTTATAGGTGATTTAGCAAAGAAATTGCAAGTTTCAACTTTCCACAGTTTTGGATTAAAACTTCTTCGAGAAAATTATGCTTTATTAGGGTATGACTCTAACTTTGTTATAATGGATAGTGATGACTCCCTAACAGTTGTTAAAAAGATAATAAAAGATGCTGGATATGATCCGAAAATTTATAATCCACGAGCAATTAGAAATAAGATAAGTAGTTGCAAAAATGAAATGATGACACCTTCAAATTATGAAAAGTTTGCCGTTAGTGATTATGAAAAAGTTGTATACGAGATTTATCAAAAATATGAAATAAAATTAAAAAGAAATAACTCTGTAGATTTTGATGATTTACTACTCCTACCAATTGAATTATTTCGAAAAAGTCCTGAAACATTGGAAAAATACCAAGATTTATATAAATATGTTTTAATTGATGAGTATCAAGATACAAACGAGGCTCAATATATTTTAACTAAATTAATTTCAAAAAAATATCAATATATAACTTGTGTTGGAGATGACTCTCAAAGTATATATAGTTTCCGTGGAGCAAATTATAAAAATATTTTAAATTTTGAAAAAGATTATCCAAATGCAAAGACAATTTTACTAGAGCAAAATTATCGTTCTACAAGTACAATTCTTGATGCTGCAAACCAAGTTATAAAAAATAACATCCAAAGAAAAGATAAAAATCTGTGGACCGCCAGAGGAGTAGGAGAAAAAATAAAATATTATCGAGCTCAAAGTGAAAAAGATGAAGCGAGATTTACTACTGAAAAAATTAACGAATTGCATGAAAAAGGGACTGAATATAAAGATATTGCTATTCTATATAGGACAAATGCCCAATCCCGTGTTCTAGAAGAAGAATTACTAAAAGCTAATATACCCTACCGCGTAATTGGAAGTTTTTACTTTTATTCGAGAAAAGAGATTAAGGATTTAATTGCTTACTTAAGATTAATACATAATCCAAAAGATAACGTGAGTCTCTTGAGAGTAATAAATACACCAAAAAGAGGAATTGGTTTAAAAACTATTGAAAATCTGACTTTAAAGGCTGATACAGAACAAACAAGTATTTATGAAGCAATATCAAGTGGAAAAGAGTATGAATTTAAAACATTAATTGAACGATTAACAGAAGTCTCAAAAGAATTAACATTAACAGAATTAATTGATAAAGTGCTAAATGCAACTGGTTTAAAAGAAGAACTTGAAAGTGAAAAAACATTAGAATCTGAAATACGTCTAGAAAACCTAGAAGAATTTAAATCTATTACCAAAACATTTGAAGAAAGAGAAGGACTTATATCTTTAGAAGATTTCCTTCTTGAAATAAGTCTTATTAGTGATGTTGAAGAGTATAAAGATGATCCTAATCGAGTTAGTCTTATGACAATTCATTCTGTAAAAGGACTAGAATTTGCTCATGTTTTTGTTGTTGGACTTGAAGAAGGAATTTTTCCACATATGAATTCTTTAATGGAAAATGTTGAATTAGAAGAGGAACGCCGTCTTTGTTATGTTGCAATTACAAGAGCAAAAGATGATTTATATTTAGTAAATGCTAGAAGAAGAACACTTTTTGGTAAAGAGCAAATCAATCCAGTAAGCCGTTTTCTAAATGAAATTGACAAAAGCCTTATAGAAAATTTAGTAAAAGAACAAAGTGATGATTCCTCTCAAGAAAAAATTGATAATTCTAGCGTACTTCGTACAGAAGAAGTGGAGTATAATGTAGGAGACTACGTTTACCATGAAACATTTGGTACTGGAAAAGTAGTTGAAGTTAGTGATACATTAGTTTCTGTTGCTTTTAAATATCCTCATAATATTAAAAAATTAATGAAAAATCATAAAAAATTGTCAAAAATATAAATAGAAGGGAAAGATAATTATGAATAAAGATATAACTTTAGTTATTTTAGCTGCTGGTATGGGGAGTCGTTTCGGTGGTTTAAAACAAATTGCTCCAATGGGGCCAAATGATGAATTTATAATAGACTACTCAGTTTATGATGCTATTAAAGCTGGTTTTACAAAAATAGTTTTTCTGATTAAAGAAGAAAACTACACTGTTTTTAAAGAGACAATAGGTTCAAGAGTTGAACCACATATAAAAGTAGAATATTGTTTTCAAAAAAATGATAATATCCCAAAAGAATTCACAATTCCTGTGGAAAGGCAAAAACCATTGGGGACAGCTCATGCTATCTTATGTTGCGAAAAATGTGTTAAAGAACCATTTATGATGATTAATGCTGATGATTTTTATGGAAGAGATTCTTATATTGTAGGAGCACAATTTTTAAAAAATATTGTGGAATCAAAACCATATCAATATGGACTAGTAGGTTACTATGTAAAAAATACAACAACGGAAAATGGCTCAGTAAAACGTGGCGTTTGTGAAGTAAAAGACAATATGTTGATGAAAATAACTGAAAGCTCAATTTCCTTAGAAAATGGCAACTATATTGCTAAGCCTCTAAATGGAGATGAAGAGTTTATTGTAAAACCAGATGCGACAATATCAATGAATATGCTACTATTCACCCCAAGTATATTTCCTTTTATAAAAGAAAAATTTCCAGAATTTTTAAAATCTAACAAAGATAATTTAGAAAAATGTGAATTTTTAATACCAGATATCTTATTTGCTGCTATTAAAGAAAAATATGCCACTTGTCAAGTCCTTGAAACTAAAGCTACTTGGTATGGTGTTACATATAAAGAAGATACAGAAAGTGTAAGAAAAGCTTTAAAAAAATTAGTAGATATTGGTGAATATCCAAATAATTTATGGTAAAACTATTTATATAATCTTTTGCTACAAAAATTGCATTTATAAAATTAAAAACTATCGTGAAAAGGGTGAATACTATGAAAGACAGAATGTATGAACTTATTGAAATTTTAAATGAGGCTGATTACAATTATTATACTTTAGATAATCCAACTATTACAGATCAAGAATATGACAAATATATGCGAGAATTGATAGAAATTGAAGAAGAGCATCCGGATTGGACACAAGAAGATTCCCCTACTCATAAAGTTGGTGGACAAATAATTGATAGTTTTCAAAAAGTAACCCATAAAATTCCTATGATGTCACTAAGTGATGTATTTTCTGAAAGCGAAGTTTTAGCTTTTGGAAAACGTATAGAAAAAGAAAATATTCATCCACAATATGTATGTGAATTAAAAATAGATGGTTTAAGTGTGTCATTATTGTATGAAAAAGGAAAATTAATTAGGGCTGCTACCCGTGGTGATGGAGTAACTGGAGAGGATATAACCCATAATGCTAAAACAATTAAAACAATTCCTTTAAAACTAAAAGAACCAGTAGACATAGAAGTGCGTGGAGAAATTTTCATGAATAAGCAAACTCTTGAAGAGTTAAATGAGACACGTCGTCAAAATAATGAACCTCTTCTTCAAAATTGTCGTAATGCTGCAGCAGGATCAATTCGTCAGCTTGATTCAAAAATTACTGCTAAAAGAAAACTTGATGTTTTTATGTATCACCTTCCTAATCCATTGGATTATGGATTAAATACACATGAAGAGGCTTTAAATTACATAAAAAAACTTGGTTTCAAAACAAATCCTAATAATCGATTAGTTAATTCAATTGAAGAAGTATTACAATTTATAGATGAAAAAACACAAAGTAGAGATAAATTACCTTATGACATTGATGGAATTGTTATCAAAGTAAACAATATTAAAGATCAACAAAAGTTAGGCTTTACAGCTAAATATCCTAAATGGGCTACAGCCTATAAATTTCCTGCAGTTGAAGTTTTAACAAAACTAAAAGATATTATTTTTACAGTAGGAAGAACAGGACAAATAACTCCTAATGCTGTCCTAGACCCAGTAATTGTTGCTGGATCTACTATCTCTAGAGCTACTCTTCATAATGAAGACTATGTTAAAGAAAAAGATTTAAAAATAGGTGATATAGTATCAATTCGTAAAGCTGGGGATGTTATCCCTGAAGTAGTTGAAGTAAAAAAAGAACGCCGAACTGGAGAAGAAAAAGACTTTGAAATGATAAAAAATTGTCCTATGTGTAATAGCCTTTTAATAAAAAAAGAAGGACAAGTTGATTATTTTTGTCCCAATGACAATTGCCCAGCAAGAAGTGTTGAACAGCTTATTCATTTTGTATCTCGCAATGCCATGAATATTGATGGTATGGGAGATAGAATAATGGAAGATTTTTATAACTTTGGTTTCATTAAAAACATTACAGATATCTATTATTTAAAATATCATGAAAAAGATCTAGTACGATTAGAAGGTTACGGCGATAAATCAGTATCAAATTTGCTAGAGGCAATTGAAAAAAGCAAAGAAAATTCATTAGAACGTTTAATTTTTGCTTTAGGAATACCCCATGTTGGCGAAAAAACAGCTAAAATTTTATCAGCTCAATATCATAACTTAAATAATTTAAAAAATACTACTATTGATGAATTAGTATCAATTGCTGATATTGGTGATATTATTGCTGAAAGTGTTTATAACTTTTTTCATGATGAAAATAATTTGAAGATTATCAATGAGTTAAAAGAATTAGGCTTAAATTTTAATTATTTACATGAAGATATAAAAGAAGATAAATCTTTTTCTAATAAGACATTTGTTTTAACAGGATCTTTAGAAATATTTACAAGAGATGAGGCAAAGCAACTAATAGAAAACCTAGGTGGAAAAACAACTGATTCTGTTTCTAAAAAAACATCTGTTGTTATTGTTGGAACTAATCCAGGAAGTAAATACAATAAAGCAAAGGAATTAGGAATTGAGATTTGGACAGAAAAAGAATTCAAAGAAAGACTAGGTAATTAGGTATTTCCTTTACAAACAAAGCGAAATATGGTATAATATGACCTATAAAAAGGAGTTATTTATGAAAAAGAAAAAAGGATTAGAATTAGAAGATTATAATGATGATGAATTGGCTGAAATAAAAGAAGAATTAACAGATGATTATGATGATTTTAAAACAAAAAAACCTAAGAATTTTACTAAAATTATTAATGTTGTTTTTGTGATTTTAATAGTTATTATGCTTATGATAACAGTAGATATAGTATGCGTAGCACGATACAATAAAGGACCATTTTTTGCAATTAAAACAACAACTTATAAAGATGGTGGAACGAAAGTATATTATGGTTTTGGCTATAAAGTAATTAAATATAATCAAGTACAAGGGCGTAGAGATATGCAAATTGGTTTATGGACAATGCCTTATAATATTGAACCTTTAAATCTACAAGATTTAGACTTAGCTATTGAATTTACAGATAGTCCTAATAAAACATATAAAAAGTACTATAAGAAGTTTGTAAGAATTTCTTCCACTTTATCAAAAATTGATAATACTAATAAAACAATTACTTTAGGTTATAAAGATGAAGATGGTAAATACACACTAGATATTATATGTAACATGGCTGATAAAAAGATTCCTGAAAGTCTAGAAAAAAATAAAGAAATTACTATAATTGGAACAATAACTAATTTTAAATTAAAGGACAATGAAAAAGAAAATAAACTTTATATAAGCAATTGCTTTGCAGAACAATAATAAATTGTGGAAAAACTCCACAATTTTTTTGTTATGTTCCGGGGTAGGAACATAATAAAACCACCCGCTATGCGGGTGAGAGCTGAAGAAGCGATAGCGTTAAGAGAAAAATAAATCCTCCTTTGATATAATAGATGATGGTCTGCCAACCAAAATCTAAAATCAGAGGAGGATTTATTTTATGAGACGAAAAAATGATGATGAAAG
>CANQEF010000014.1 GCA_947594675.1 uncultured Bacilli bacterium | reverse complement strand
CCATTGCTTTAGGACATGATATTGGACATACTCCTTTGGGACATGAGGGAGAGGCTTTATTAAATGAAATATCTTTAAGAGAATTAAATGAGTATTTTGCTCATAATATTCAAAGTGTTAGGCATTTAATGGAAGTTGAAAATAATGGCAAAGGTATTAATTTGACAATTCAAGTATTAGATGGAATTATGTGTCATAATGGAGAAATGCTTGATAATGTTTATGAGGCGATGCCTAAGAGCAAAGAGGAATTTTTGCAAGATATAAAAATGGCTTATAAAGATTTAAAAAAAGTTAGTGTTAAACATCCAATGACTTTAGAGGGGTGTGTAGTAAGAATTAGTGATATAATTGGCTATATTGGGAGAGATATTGAAGATGCTATTATGATTGGTAAAATTAAAAGGACACAACTTCCTAAAGAAATATCTTCGATTTTAGGGGATACTAATAAAGATATTGTTAATAATATAATTAACGATATTATTGAAAATAGTTTAAATAAGCCTTATATTAAGATGAGTAATAGAGTTTATAAAGCTTTGTTTGATTTGAAGAAATTTAATTATGAGTATATTTATAAATATAGTTTAACAGATGAAGAAAGAAAATATTATAAAATTGGAATGAATAAATTATTTTATGAATATTTAGATGATATTTTGCATAAAAATAAAGAAAGCATTATATATAAAATATTTTTAAATAATCAGGTAAAAAAATATTTGGAAAATACTCCAGATAAAAGGAAGGTAATTGATTTTATTGCTGGTATGACGGATGAATTGTTTATTAGTGAAGTAAAACGTGTTTGTGCAGATACAAAGTAGATTCCATTTATAGAAATTAAAATTTACTTATTGCAAATAAAAAAAAAATATGCTATACTATAGCGAGTTGAGTGGATAGGCACTCTTATTTTAATAGAGGTGATTAATTATGGGAAATAAAAATACTGTTTATTTAACACAAGAAGGATTAGATGAATTAAAAGAAGAATTAGATAATCTAATAAATGTTAAACGTCCTGAAAATATTCAAGCTATAAAAGAGGCTAGATCTTTAGGTGATTTATCTGAAAATGCTGAGTATGATGCTGCACGTAATGAACAAGCAGTAATTGAGGCAAGAATTAAACAATTAGAAAAAATGTTAGAAAATGTTTCAATTATTACAGAAGTTTCAAAAGATAAGGTAAGTATTGGTAATACAGTTTCTATTAAATATGTTGAAGATGATGAAGAAGATGAATATAAGATAGTAGGTAGTCAAGAGGCAGATCCATTTGAAAGTAAGATTTCTAATGAAAGTCCTATTGCTAAAGCTTTATTTGATCATAAAGTTGGAGACGTTGTAACGGTAGAAAGTCCAAATGGAAATTATCAAATAGAAATTATTGATATTAAATAAATAATTCGACAAAAATTGACTTGGAAATAGCTTATTATAATAATAGCTATTTTTTTTTGTCGAGGTAATTATGAAAATATTAGTTTATTTTTTTATTATGTTATTTAATTATAGAAGAGCTTATTATAAAGAGGAAATAATACCTTATTATAATAAAGTAGGTGAAGTTATAAAGATTGATTATAATATAAAGCTTAATAGTAATTTAAAAGATTATTTGGTTAAAGTAGATGTCTTTGGTGCTTTAAGAGAATATAAAGACTTGAAGAAATCTGATAAAGTACAAGTAAATATTAATGTTGATACTAAGAAAAAATATCTTTATGTAAATGATAGTTTTAATTTAGAGACAGATGATTTTAAAAAAGATAAGAAGAATTATCAATTTTTAGATGTAAGAGGTTTTGATGGTAAAAAGATTAATTCTTTATTTATTCCATGGAAAGATAATTTGCAAGAAAAAGAAGATGATTTAACTAAAATAAAAAAACTTTATGATTATTTTTATTTAGAAGTGTTAGAATTTTCCTATGATGATAGGGTTTATTACAATATGGATAATTATAAAGATATTAATTATGATAATGGATTTAAATTATATATAAGAATTAATAATGATAATTATAAGGACATTTATAAAGATTATGATTATTATGGAAAAGTATCTTTTAAATTAAAAAGAAATTAATACAAAAAAATTTCTTTTTTTTTAGAAATATACTTTAAAATTTATGATATTTAAGTTATACTTATGATAAGAGAATAAGGAGTGTGTATGGTATGGTAATTAGAAAGCCCTATGCTTTTTTGATAAAGAATTTTAAAAAAATACATATAGCTTTATTTTTACTATGCGCTTATATTTACTATAAAGTACTTCAAGTAAGTAGTTTTGTTAGTGAATTTATGAGTCTAGGAAGTTATGATTCCTATAATGAGCCAATAAGTAAACATATTAATTTTTTTGTTTATTTTGTACTTATATTAGTATTTATAGGGAGCTTTTTATTACTATTATTATTAAAGAAAAAAAATAAGCCTTGGAAATCATATTTAATACCAGTAATAGTTTATGCCTTATTAATATTTATTTTTATGTGGACAAAAAACTTTTTTGATGCATATACGGGAAGTACGGAAACTGCTAATATAAGGATGATAAGAGATTTATTGCTTATTTTATCAGTGTTTCAGTTTCCAGTATTTATAATTCTCTTTATTAGAATATTTGGAATAGACTTAAGAAAATTTGATTTTAATAAAGATCAAGAATACTTGGAATTAAGTAGTGAAGATAGAGAAGAATTTGAAATTAGTATTGATATAGATAAAGAATCATTTAAGAGGGTATTTAAAAGACTTATAAGGAATATTGGATATTTTTATGAAGAACATAAAAAGATATGTAATGCTGTTATTATAATTGTATGTTTTATGATGATTAGGAATTTATATATATATGTATTTATTACTAATAGATCATATAAACAAGGCCAATCATTTGATGCTAACGGATATACAATTACAATTAATAAAAGCTATTATACCGATAAAGATTATAAGGGAGATGTTATATCCGATAAAAATAATTTTTTAATTATAGACTTAACTATTAAAAATAATAGTTCATCTAGAGAAGTTAATTTAAGTAATTTTCATATCATGAATGGTGTAAAAAGTTTTTCTACTACGTCTAAGACTTATGAGAGTGATTTTAAAGATTTAGGTAAGACAATGGATACTGTTACTGAATTGGGATATGAGAAGTCAATTAATACGATAATTATATATAGAGTAGATAAAAAATTATCGAAAAAAAGATTTGTTCTTTATTATCAGGAATTAGATGGGGATACTCATTTAAGAAAGATAAAGTTAAAAACGGAAGATATTTCTAAAATAAAAAAGCATGGAGAGTTAGATTTAGGTGATAGTTTAGATTTTAAATATAATAATGAGGAAGAAAATCTAATATTTGGTGATGTGTTGCTGTTAGACTATGTTACTTATAGGACGAGATTATGTAATAGTCTTAATTGTGAAAATGATTCGCATGTTTATACTGCAAAAGCAAATGAGAAAATTTTATATTTAACTTATTCATCTTTAGAATTAGAAGGTAAGAACATGATTGACTTTTCGACTAATTATGGTAAAATTAAGTATAAGGATAGTAAAGGAAAGAGTAAAAGTATTCCTGTTGAAAGCTCTGTGACCAATAAATATTATGGAAAATACTTGTATTTAAAAGTTCCTGAAGAAGTGATGAATTCTTCTACTTTACAGTTAATTTACACCGTGAGAAATGATCAATATGTTTATAATTTAAAAAAAGGGTGATTGTTTATGAGTAAGAAATTAAAAAAATACGTTAAGTTGGCAGTTGTTATACTAGTTGTTTGCTTGTTTGTATGGTTCCTAATACTATATCCATTGGTTTCATTTAAAGGATATGAAAAACAAATGCAAGAGGCAGCTGAAAGATATTTTGTTACGAAACCAGCAGAGTTACCAACTGGAGAGAGAATTAAGACACTTACTTTGCAAGATTTATTTTATGGGGCTTATTTAAAAGAAGATTTTTATATACCTTATACTAAAAGTCCTTGTTCTTTAAAAGATAGTTGGGTAAAAGTAAAAAGAGAAAATGGAGAATATAAGTACTATACTTATTTAAAGTGTGGTGTATTATCTTCAAAAGTTGATCATAAAGGACCAGTTATTAATTTAAATGGTGATTTAAAAATAACAGCAACTAAAGGGGAAGAGTTTAAAGATCCTGGAGTAAAGAGTGTAGTTGATAATACTGATGGGGAAATTGATGTTAAAAATGTTAGTGTAAAAGGAAAAGTAGATACTACTAAGATGGGTACGTATACATTAACTTATACAGCTTTAGATAGTTTAAATAATAAAACAGAAGTAAAAAGACAAGTAGAGGTAGTTCAAAGATTAAAATCTACTGTAAAAGAAGTATTAAAGGATAAAAATAATTTTAAAGGTGATCCAGATAATAATTATATTTATTTTTCTAGTATGCTTTTTAGAATACTTGATATAGATGGAGATAATGTAAGAATTGTATCTGATTCAGATATTTCTAATGTAAATTATGATGGAATAGATAGTTGGTTAGATGATGTTTTCTATAGTCATTTAAGTGATGATTCCAAGAAATTAATAGTTAAGAATAAGTATTGTAATATGGTTGGTAGTAATTTAGATGTAACTAAATGTACTGCTTATACTAAGAAGAGAAATGTTTATATACCATCTATTGTTGATGCTAATAATACTCAGGATGGATATGATAATTTCTTAAAAACTGGTTTAATAAGTTGGGTTTCTGATGTAAAAGATAAAGAAAATGCTTATGTTATGAGAAGTTTCTTTGTGGAAACAACTGATAAATTTATGGCTGAAAATAGAAAATTTAATCTTGGAGTTAGACCAATAATTACTATTAAAGGAGATACTTTAATAAAAGATGGTGATGGTACTGCAGATAATCCTTATGATTTAGGAGATGTTAAGAAAGGAAAACCTAATAGTCCAGTTAGTGAGAGAGTAAGTGGTGAATATATTCAGTTAAATGGTTATCTATTTAGAGTAATAGAATCAGATAATGATGGTACTACTAAGGTAATCGCAACAGATTCATTATATGGTGATGGAAGATATATTATGACTGGCTATTTTGACGAAACTCATATTTATAATCCTAAGAGTTCAGGAAATGTAGGTTACTTTATAAATAATGATGCAACGGAGTATATTGATTCTTCATATTTTGTAAATAAAGAAATAAAAGTACCTATTTATAAAAATGATCCTAACTATGGAAAAGAAACAGATACTAAAAAATACAAAGTAAAATTTTCTGCTCCTAATACCTATGATATGTTCAGTGCTATGCAAGGTGGAGGTTCTTACTGGTTAATAAATTCTTCTAAAAATGATAATTTAAGAAATGCGGTATCATTAATAGGTGTTTACTTATATGATGAGACAACTATTAATTCCTTCGGAGTACGTTTAGTAGGATATTTAAAGGATAATGTTACGATAGTTAGTGGTAAAGGTACATATGATAATCCATATAAGATAAGTAAGTAGGTGTAAATGAAAATGAGAAAAACGAAGAAAGAAAAACAAATAATGAAAAAATCTGTGGCACTGTTTGTTGCTGCAGGTCTTTGTTTGTTATTTTTTATAGGTTATCTCATTTTCTATTTGATAAATGAAAATCAATATTATAAAGTTGTTAGTAGAACAAGAGAAGTAAAAGAAAGTGTAAAAAAACAGAAGGATAATTATAAAGTTGTAGGTTGGTTAAAAGTACAGGGTACTAATATTGATTATCCAGTTATTTATGCACCAAATCTTAATGTAGCGAATATGGTTGATGATTTTGTTTGGACAGAGGCTGATTATGAAGAGTTAAATAATATTATATATATTTCAGGTCATAATATTTTGAATTTGTCAAAACAACCAATAATTACAGATGAAACACATAGTCGTTTTGAACAATTAATGAGTTTTACCTACTTAGATTTTGTAAAAGAAAATAAATATATACAATACACCTTTAATGGTAAGGAATATGTTTATAAAATATTTGCTATTTCTTATCCTAGCAAGCAATATCCTGATGTTTATAATAATAGTAAATATACAAAAGAACAGATGAAAAATTTTGTATCTACAGCTAAGGAAAATAGTATATTTAAGTTTGATGTAGATGTAGATGAAAATGACAAGGTAATATCTTTAATTACTTGTACTACAATGTTTACGAATGTCTCTTTTGAAGTAGATGCAAGGTTAGTTAGGGAACATGAGTTAAAAAATAACTATGATGTTGAAGAGACTAAAGCTTACGCTAAAGTTAAAGAAAATTTAAATTTGAAAGGTGGAAGTTCGAATGAAGAAACTTAAGAAAGGAATATTTGGGGTTATAATAGTTTGTTTATTAGCAGTAGGACTTTATATTTTTACTGGTGATAAATTAATCCCTAAAGTAGATGCTGCAGAAAGTAAAAAGAAAGAGCCGGATTTGAACGATGCAACTGGTAATATGTGTGAGGATGATGATTTTGAGCTTGATGTAAGTCTTATGCAGGGTACTAATAGTTATAAAGTAGCTTTAATGTCGGGTAAAAATTCAAGTGGTGAAGAATTAAATCAACAAGCAACGTTTAAGCCTGCTGTGAATCCAGAAACTAAAGCAGATGAGAGTGTATTTAAATATATTGGCTATAATGTAAATACTAATAGGTATAAAGTAAGCTCACAAGGGCATGATTGGGCAAAAATTAGATTTTATAATAATAATGGTAAGGAGACTACTAACACTGAGGGTGGTAATGTTATAGATAAGAAACATTATGCTGTAGTTGAATTAGACTCAAGATATTTATCAGATAAAGATGACAGAATGGTTGTAATAAGATTTCAATTGGAGTCTGTTAGTGGAGGTTGTTCTTTAAAAGGAAAAAATAATGATAATCAAAATCTTCATACAGAATCTTTATATAAAGAGATTGGTCTTCCTATGATTAATGTAGGTAGCTTGGAGAGAGATGTTACAAATATTAAGAAAGATAATCCGTCTTATAATACATATTGTAAATTAATTAGGGAGCCTAGTAATGTAACTTTAGAAGAGGTAAAAAACTGGTACACGGGTTCAGGAGTTGCAGAAAAACTTTATGAAATTATGCAAAAGAGTTTAAGTAATCCTGATTCTCAAAGTATTTTTAAAGCCTTAGTACCATTTTGTTGGGAAACATCTATTACTCCGAGAACTAGAACACAGATAAAGCAAGCTGTTAAGCAGGCAATTACTTCTTATCATAAAGATGGCGATACTTTTGGTGCAAGTCATAATGAAGAATTTCTTAAAGCTTTCAATGAAAGTAAATTTAGAGCTGGTGGTAAGGTATCAGAAAATGGTGATACTAGTGAATTAGGTTGTGCTACCTCTTTAGCAGAAGGACAACAAAAAGGACATTGTTTTAAAACATCTTCTAAAACTAATTTGTCAGATACACAAAAATTAAAGTGTGATGCTAATTATTTTCAACCTAACATAAAACCAGAAGATGACTATGATTTTTCTAATTTACAATCTTACTATGCTTATTCAGATGATGAAAAAATAAAAGTTACTTATAAGTATAATAAAACTGGAGCTGAATGGAACGATCATTTAGGTAAAATTGATTCTGATGATGAAGAGGCTCTAGAAAGAACAACTCCTAATTCTAATAGTAAAGTTAATTATTCCGAGACAAAAACAGTTTGTACAAGAGTTTGTGAAGAGGCAGTTGATGTTGAGTATGGTCCTCCAGTAGCATCAAAAGGTGGTTTATGTTTTGAATATCGTGTTAAAGTTACTAGTAGAGTAAAATGTGAGGCAAAATTAAATAGTAATAAGGATACACTACCAACAGATGTAAGAAACCAAGTATGTACTCCTGCACCTTATTGTATACATAAAGGTAGCTCACTTACTCGTGGTGCTGGTCCAAATGAAGATTTTAATGCTTGTATTAATGAATGTGATGGTGGAAAGTATACGCAAAGTTGTAGTAAGAAGTGTTATGAAAAAGTTTATAACAATCCTGAAAAGTTAGCTGTTAGTTATTCCAATATGCAAGCTACTAAGTTAAGTAATTCTCAGGCAAATCCTGAAAGATTTAATGAGTTGATTTTTACACCTGCCTTAGGACCTGGTAGAGATCAAAGTGAATATGATATTTTGTGGAATTTAGAGGCTGATACTCCAGCACATTATTATGTTTTAGGAGAAGAGATTTTATATACTGGTGGTTACGCAAGATGGTATTATGAAAAGTCAAGAGAGTATACTCAAACACACCATGGTCATATTAATATACCTAAGGAGAGTGAATATGCTTACTATAAGAATGAAGGTATAAGAAGAGTTGTTCATGATGCTAACAGTCCAGGAACTAGTATATGTACTGCTGATTGTCATTATGCATCATGTGGATCAGGTTATTATAATGATCAAGATGCAGAATATGATTATCTTATGAATATGCAAGCTTATAATGATGCTTTAGATAAATGTAAAGCAGCTGCTAGTTGTAATACTACAACTACTGAATTTGAAATGAGTACTGATTATAATGATACGACTGTAAAATTCCCTTCTAAAGGTACTGATAAAGTTACTTCTAAAGAGTCGGGTGATGATCCAAGTAAAGTTCCTACTTTAAAGGCTTGTAAAGATGAGACAACTGGTGATAGTTGTGCTAAAGATAGTGTATTATATGACTATAATGGATGCTACAGAACACCAAATAATCCTGATAAGAAGAAGTATGGAGATGGAGATAAATTCTATCAAAGTGAAATAACTTATCCTGGAACATGGATTAAGAATAAAACACAAGAAATATCTTATGATCCTCATAATGAGGAGGGTTGGTATAAAGAAAATGAAAAATTCTGTTTACCATTAGGTGTTAAGGATGTTAATGCTAAATGGTGGTTATGGTATATGAATAGAGTTGCTCTATCTAAGAATTATTATTTTGAGGAAGACTATCAAACTCAATGTAGTATTATTGATAAGAGTATAACTGAAGAAACACCTGCACCTGAAGATGGATTAAAATATAATATTCATGCTAAAGTAAAAGACTTTGGTCATTATAAATGGGATTTCAATGTAGATTGTTTCTATGCTAGTTATGAGAGTATTAAAGCTGTTGGTGAAGGCGGAGATGAGGCTAACGATAAGTGTGATCCTAATGTATTAAATTATCGTGTAAGACCTGTTGATCCAGAGGATTTATTCCCATCAGAAGATGGTACTGCTATTACATCACCATCAGATACTGGTAGAGAGCCAGGTTATAACTGGACTAAGTCAGCAACAATTTCTGCTGAAAAGGCTAAGACTGCTAGTGGTACTAGTAATTACTATGTTAATCCAGAGACTTTAATAACAGCTATTCAAAGCCGTGGAGATACTATCTTCGATGAATCTAAAGAAGAGACTTACTTAGATTATTCATTCTATTTAACTCCAGAAATGTTGAATAAGTTGAGTTCTTATAATGCTAATAAGAAATATACTGATTATAATGGAGAATTCTATAGTAGTGATGCTCAGATTAAGAAAAATGGATTCATAGCATATAAGAGTAATTTGTTTAACTTCAGTGGTAAAGCTAGTGTACAAGATGGTTATAACTTATTAGGAAATGTCGGTGGAAAATACGTTAAGGCTGTTGGAAATATTGGATGTAACAATGATGCTGCTGGTTCTGCATGTGAGACAACAGCAAATATGAAGTAGGGAGGTCAGAATAATATATGAATAAAGGTATGTTATCAGTAGGTGTTATTATTTTAGCTCTTATTGCACTATTACTTTTCAATGTTATTAATAACTTTAGTACTGGTGGAGAGTTAGATTATTACTTATTAAAAGAAACTACAATTGCCTCTATGGGTGATGCGGTTGACTTGCTTTATGCAAGAGAAAATGGTTTGATTAGAATGGACAAAGAGAAATTCGTTGAGAATTTCCTTCGTCGATTCGCAGATGGTGTTGATAGGACTAGAGATTATAATATTATGTTCTATGATATTAATGAAGTACCACCTAAGGTAAGTATTAAAGTTAATTCTGATACTGTATTGACTTTTGACAATCAATCAGCAAATATTAATACACAGATAAGTTCAATTATTGAATCTAATAATATAGCTGATCCATATGGAGAATTTGCTTTGGATGATGCTACTAGTGATGTAGGTAAGTCAATGGGTACTAGAAGTAATGATAAGAAAATAACTAGTGAAAAAGAAACTAAAAAATAAAAAAGAAAGGAAGGGATAAGATGATAAGTGGTTTAAAGAAATTTTTGCAAAATAAAAATACTGTTACAGTCGTTGGTGTTATATTAGCAATAGCAGTTTTATATGTAGCTTATAATATGCGTGTTAAGTCAGCTATTAATCCAGTAAGTGTTCCTTATGCTTTGGAGCAGATTAATCCTGCTACTCAAATTACAGCTGATTTGGTAGGTACTAAGCAAATTCCTCCTTCAATGCTTGAAGGTGGAGATGTTATTAGAAATCAAGCGGCAGTAATCGATAAGTATGCAAGAGAAGATACTATGATTCCAAAAGGTAGTTTATTTTATGAATCAGCAGTTGTTGAAAAGGAACAACTTCATGCGAATATAATTTTGGAATATCCAAAAGGATATGTTTTATATAATCTAGGTGTTGATTCTGAATCTACTTATGGTAACTCAGTTTATCCAGGTAATTATATTGATATTTATCTAAAAGCAGTTCATAAAGTTTATGAAGGTTCTCAATTAACAGAAGATGATAATAGAATTATGTTAGGTAGATTAATATCAAATATTAAAGTCCTTGCGGTTAAAGATGCTAGTGGTGCTGCAGTATTTTCTAATTTAGATGAACAAAGAGTTCCAGCTATGGTTGTGTTTGCTGTACCAGAAGAATATTATCTTTTACTTAAAAAGGCTGAATATTTACAAACATTTGATTCAACTTTAATCCTTGTACCTACTAATGAAAGTTTAAAAGATGATCCAGGAGATGTAGAAATTAGTAGTGATCAGTTGAAAAATTGGATTAATAACGTTACTTATTGGAATGAATCAATGTCTTAGAATTAGTTTTGTAATAAAAAGGGTGATTAGATGAACGAAAATATATTTGATAAGTTAGATTTTGGTCCTTTTCGAGCTTTACTTGATAATGATGATATAACAGATATTTCTTATGATAATGGGGGACAGATTTGGATTCGTTCATTGACGCAAGGTTCAATGAGGGTAGAAGTAGAAGGTGCCACTCCAGATTTTGTTGAAAAATTAGCTTTCCAATGTTCCAATGTTATGGGTACAACTTTTAACAATGCTAAGCCATTTTTGGATGCTGAGTCTGCTGAGTTGCGTCTTAACTTCGTTCATCAATCTATTGCGACAAATGGAATAGCTTTGGTTATTCGTAAAACTCCTGCTAAGATTAGACTTGAAAAAGAAAAATTAATTAATGAAGATTATTTTACAAATGATATACATGATTTTTTGATAAATTGTGTTCAGGGACATTGTAATATTATGGTTGCTGGTGAAACTGGTTCTGGTAAAACAGAGTTTGTAAAATACTTAGCCAGTCATACTAAGACTAATGAAAAAATTATTACAATTGAAGATACTCTTGAATTACACTTAGATAAAATCTTTCCACAAAGAGATATAGTAGCGATGAAAACTAATAATGTTGCTAGTTACTCAGATGTTTTGGTTACCTGTATGAGACAAAATCCAAAATGGATATTACTATCAGAAGTTCGTAGTGCTGAGGCTGTATCAGCTGTACGTAACTCAATTTCTTCAGGACATAACATTTTGTCAACTATTCACGCAGATAAAGCATCTGCTATTCCTTATCGTCTTTACTCCTTGATGGAGACAGATTTGGATGTTAACCAGTTTTTGTCAACTATATATAGGTATATTCAATTAGGTGTACATATAAAAGCTTTTTATAGTAAAGAGTATGGTAAATTTCATCGTGAGCTTGATGAAGTATGTGAATTTTATGTTGATGAAAATAATGTTCCTCAGTCGAGAGTAATTTATCAAAAATTATATGGAAGAGATCCTGCTATGAGAAAGCCTAGTGATCATTTAATTGAATATTTAAGTAATCAGAATATTGATGTTTCTGAATTAGTTGATAGATTGCCTGATGAAATGCCTTTTAAAGAGCAAGAGGATAATCAGGAATTTGAACAATATGATGATGGTAGTTCTTATGCACAAGGAATGGCTCAGAATGCTAATGATGGTAATACTAATGTTAATGCTAGTGTTGCTCCAGATGGTGCTAATACTACAGATATTGATGCTCTTGTTTCTCAGAATGATGTTAGTGTTAATAATGAGGCAGTTGTCCAACAAGCTATTCCAACAGTAGTAAGTACTCCTATGGAGGCAGCAGTTAATACTGATGTTTCTACTACGGCAGTTGCTGGTGGTCAGATACCTCAAGTTGCTCCTCAGTCGGTCGTTGTTGATGCTAATAATGCTTTAAATCAGCAAGTAGTTCAACCACAATTTACTAATGTTGCCGTTGAGCAACAACCGGCAGTTGTCCAGCCTACAGTTGCTAATCAAAATGTTGTCCCTGTTGCAGAGCCACAACTTCAACCTAATGTTGTCCAACCTATGGCAATGCCGCAGTTGGCACCAAGTGTTGTTCCAGTTGTTCCTCAAGTAGCGGCGCAATCTGGATTAATTAATGCGTGATAGAAAGGAGTAGATTTAATGTATATTGAAGAGTTATTATTTATAATTATTATTGTTTTTGGTATATATTTATATCGAAATTATAAGGGTGAAAATGTAGGTAAATATGTAGTAAGTCAAGCTCAAGTAATTTATGATAAATTCGCTCCTTATTCATTCAAAGTTGTAAGGGAAAAAACTAAAGAATTAGGACAGGAATATACTCCTAGACAGTATATGATTCAGGTATTAGTTATATCAGGTTTTACAGCAGTAGTAACTTATTTATATTTTTATAATTTAGTAATAACTGCTGTGTACGTTGTAATATCTATGTCCTTTGTTCCTTATTTGACTTATTTAAGATGTAAAAGAATTTATAGTGAATTTCTTTTTGAACAAATTCAAGTATATACATCAAATGTTATTATGGAGTTTGCAACTACACAATCATTTGTTAAATCTTTGGAAGGTGTTAGAAATTCTGGTGTTTTGGAAGATCCTGTATTGAGTGATGTTTCTAAAATGATTGATATGTCTTATAGTAATGGTACTATTGATGAGGCTTTAGAGTATATGAGTAATCTATATCCTTATTATATTGTTAAAAATATGCATCAGTTATTCTTACAAATTACTAAAGAGGGTGCAAGAGATTCATCAGAATCATTAGAAAATATGCAGATGGATATCGATATGCTTGTTGAAAGTGTATATCGTGATAGAATTGAAAGAGCATCTTTCCATAAATCATTTTTACAATTTGGTATTATGCTTTATTTGATGGTAATGCTGACGCAGTACTTGTTAGGAAGGGAAACTTATTTGGTTTTACTAGATAGATGGTATGTTTCAGGATTATTACATGGAGTTTTAATTGTAAATACATATTTCCTTTTAAAAGGGGAAAAATATTATAATGAGAATGTAGGTGCTGAGTAATGGAAATAATTATAGTAGGTGCGATTATATTGTTTATTCTTGTTTATAATAATACTATTAATAAAGATAAATTCTATGCAGATAATCAAAAATACTTAGAGTTAGTAAGAGAAGAGGATTATACATTCTTAGTTTATGCACGATATGGTGAAGATGCTGATGCTGATCAATTATATATGAAAAGGGTTACTTATGCAGCAATTATGTTTTTTATGGTTTTAGCATTTACAATTAGTTCTTCTAATTCTGCTGAGATAATTACTTCGCAATTTTTTCTTAATTTGGTTTTAGCCTCAGTAGTAGCGGTACTTACTTTTAAAATGCCATATTCACAATTGAAAAAGTATTATAAAGCTCATTTACATGAAATAGATATAATGCTACCTTATTACTTAAAGAGTTTGGAAATACTAATTCAGCATTATACGGTGCCTGTTGCGATAGGTAAATCTATTGGTGATGC
>CANQEF010000013.1 GCA_947594675.1 uncultured Bacilli bacterium | reverse complement strand
AATTAATAGAAAAAATAAAGCCTAAAATAGTAAGTAAACAAATAAAATCTCATTAATTTTTTCTGGTTAAACTGTTTTTTCTATTTATTAAGAAAGACAAGATATTTTCTTTAACAAATAGAAGAAGAAAATATACTATTTTACTTGTAAAAATCCCAAAAATATATTAAAATTTTATTAGGATAGGTGATAAGAATGAATAATGGGGTTACACCAAATCAGGAAAATAATGCTAATACAGAAAATACTCAGGAACCAGTTATTACGCAAAGTGTTCCTGTAACTCAATTAATAAATGATCAACCAATAGGTATAATTCCTCAACAACAAGAAGAAAAGGTTGTTGTTGTAAAAAAGAAAAGTCGTATTTTACCATTTTTATTACTCTTAGTTATCGCTTTAATGGCAGGGGTATATTTCCTATATCAAAAAAATATTCAGGATACAGCAAGACTAAAATTTGAGTGTAGTCCTGTTGGTTATAAAAAAGAAACTAAATTAGATTTAAATTCTACTCTTGTTCAGCAATTATATAATATGGTTAAAACCAATATAAAAGAAGATGTTGCATCTGTTAATTTTGATGATAATATGAAATTATATTTAGCTTATCGTCAGATTCCCACTGATTTAGTTTATGACTCTAATTGCGATGGATTTAGTCAAAATTCAATGGAACCATTTACGTGTCCATTGACAACTACCTTTACTCCTAGAGCTTTTAAAGAAGAAACACTTAAACTTGCTGTTAAAAAACTTTTTGGTGAGAACGTCGAAATTCCCAATGCCAATATCCAACTTGGTAAAAATTGCGTAGGCGGTTTTCAGTACATAGAAAAACGTCATGAATATGTACAGGGTATTTGTCAGCAGCAATCTGCAACCATATTAAGTGTCGAAAAAGAATTAATAGAGGCTGTTAGTACGGGAAATAATATTAAATTAACTGAAAAAGTTGAATATTCAGGAAACCAAGGTGCTGAAATTCCTGAGTATTTAAAAAATGGTCAATATATTTATACATTTAAACTAGATTTAAATTATAATTATATTTATGTAAATAAAGAATATGTAGAAAAATTTGAGTAGGTGTTAATTATGGATATAAAAAGAATAGTTACAGGATATTTAGATGAAAATTGCTATATTTTAATAAAGAATAATGAGTGTTTAGTAGTTGATCCAGGTGATGATTTTCCTAAAATAAAAGAACAAATAGGTAATAATAAAATTCTTGGTGTTCTACTTACACATTCTCATTTTGATCATATTGGAGCATTGAGAAATTTTTTAACGAAAAGAAGTATCAAAATCTTTAAAAAAAGTAACCTAGAAGAAAAAGAATACAACATTGGTAGTTTTAAATTTAAATGCATTTATACTCCAGGACATTCTAAGGATTCCGTAAGTTTTTACTTTGAAGAGGAAAAAGTTATTTTTATTGGAGATTTTATCTTTAAAGAAAGTCTTGGACGTACTGATCTACCAGGTGGTAGCGATAGTGATATGAAAGAAAGTATTAGTAAAATACTAACTTATCCTGAAGATATAAAACTTTATCCTGGTCATAATGAAGAAACCACTTTAAAGTATGAAAAAGAAAATAACCCTTATTTAAAAGAAAGTTAAAAAGATAATAAAGATAGATTGTTGCTATTGCATACTAAAATAACAATAATTCTAGTCTTTATTTTTTTTCTTAATTATGCTAATATATAGTGTCATAGGAGTAATAAACAAATTATTTCATTTCTATTTTTATTTTTCATAAAGGAAAGGGATGAATTATTATGAAAATATGGACTAAGATACATATAAAAGATAAAAATAAAGACATTAATACAATAAGTAATTCCCTAACAAATTACTTATACGGATATGGACCAATATTAGACATATCAAGAAAATATAATATAGATAAAAAGGATTTAATGCAGTTAAATCAATATACTGCTAATAGAATAAGTGGTTTACTAATGTTATATTTAGCAAAAGATAATATTAGAATTAATGATATAGTAAATAAGTATAATTTTGATTCTGATATTAATGATATTAATCCAGAAATAGAAGGTTATATAAATAAGGAAAGTAAATAGATTGCTTTCTTTTTTTATAGACTAAAATGATTATAGAATAAAAAAGCCAAACTATAAAGTCTGGTCATATTTATTTATAGATTTTTAAATGAACAATAAAACACTCAAAAAACCTACTAACATAGCAATTACCATTATAATTGCGACTATTTTTATAACTTTGTCACTCAAATTAAGTCACCTCACACTAATAATTATAAAATATTTGTCTAAAAAAGTAAATTGCTTTTATGAATAAATAACTAAGAGGAATAATAGGTTAGAGTAGGTGATTTACCTAGAATAAGCTTAAAATTAAAAGTAATAAATTTATTAAATGCTTGCAAAAACAAAGAAAGGAATGAATTTGACAATGAAAAAAAATTTGAAGAAACTAAAAAATAACAAATTACTAGTAATAATGATATTATTAACTATAATATTTATAACTCTTGGCTTTTTTTATATTACTATTTTAAATAATGATAATAAACTATATATAAAAGAAAGTACTAATAACTACTTAAATGCTATAAAAACTAATACAATTAAATATCAATCTACATTAATAAAAAGTTGTCTTAATAATACTTTAACATCTCTAAGTATTTGGCTTTTAGGCATTTCGCTAATAGGAATCATTTTTATTTTTTTAATATATATATTCAAATGTTTTTTGCTAAGTTTTACTTTTATAAGTATTGTTTATAATTTTGGAATAAAAGGACTTTTATTTGCTAGTATTTATATAATTCCTTTTATAATTAATTTAATAGTTTCATTTTTCCTTGTATATTATGCTATAAGCTTTTCTATAATGCTTTTTAACCACTTTTTTCGAAAGAAAGATTATAATTATAAATTAATAGTAAAAAGATACTTAAAAATATTAATTATCGCTTTGTTCCTAGCAATCATATCAGGTTTTATCGAGTCATTTATAGTCCCTAAAATTATTAAATTTATTTATTTCTAAGAAAATTATTAAAACTGTCAATTTACACTTGATTATTTACATCTAATTAACTATAATTATATTAGGAGGGTAAAATCATGAAAGAATTGAACAGAAAACTTACCGAATTAGGAATTAGTAAAGTACGTTTAGCAAAATACTTAGGAGTTTCAAGGCAAATGCTATATAATTATTTAGCTATTGATAATATTAACGACTGGCCAAAAGAAAAAGCTGCTAAATTATTAAGTTTATTAAACATTGACAGTATAGGCGAATTAATTAATTTAAAGATAACTGGTGAATACATAATTGAAGTAGAAAATAGATTGAATGAAGGAGTAAAAGATTCATCTAACAAGGAAGTTTTAGCTGATTTAAAAGGTTTTAACAAAAAAGAACAAGAACTTTTATCAGATATTATAAATATTTTAAAAGAAAAGCTTTCTAATGATAAAACCAAGGAAACATATAACACATATCTATATTTATATCATTTTCTACAATCAATGGAAACAACTGAAGAATTAAAATATATTTTAGCATATATGTCTAAATCATTGGGTTTCACTGATCCAATGGAGTTTAATTTTAATAAAGATAAACAATTTATTTTTGAAAGTATTATCTTTAGTGCCATGACACTTTATAATAATGGTGGAGCTTCTAAAAATAAGCTAAGTGAATCACACAAACGTTTTGTTCAAAATATAGAACAAAAGAAAGAAGAAAAACTATCACGTACACAAGAATTAAATACAGTTAAAGTACAAGCTTTAAAAGAACTAGGCTTTACTGAGATTAATGAAGATAATGCTAAGGAAGTATTTGAAAAAATTGCTGAAATATTAGCACGTAAGGTGTAGCTGTAGTTTAAAGAAAACAAATTGCTTTTAAATGATTTATAAAAATTGTAGAGAGTATCTACAATTTTTTTATTGATAAATAGATGGAGAAGGGGAGTAGAATGAAAAATATCTTATAATATATAACAAACTAGAAAATTATTATAGTATATTTAATCATACAATTAATTATGTGCTTTTAAAAATTATATTTAAATACTTATAATAATCAAACTTAAAAATACTAATTATTTAATTATAAATAAAAAAACATTTTCTAAAAATATAAATATCAAACAAATTATTTATAAATTTAATAATAATTTTTAACTTGAACTTCCTATAAATTTACTGCAAAAAAAAATAATCTCTATAAGCATTGAAATATAAGGAAATAAGCCTCTTTTACTAACTTCCCATAATTGATATTATGTTAACTTCTATATAATATTAATTAAAAATTACTATTCCCTACTAAAAATTAATTAAAATATCACTTCTAATTACTACAACTAAATAATACCTTATTATCACTATAAATACAATATTTCTTACTAATTTATTTTTGTTATTTACAATATAATTTATACAATATTTATAATTACTTTTATAACTATTTTTTAACAAAAGTTGCTCATTAACTATTAACTTCCCCACTTAAGATAAAGTTATTAAAAAGTTAAAGTGCATTTTAAGAGATTTAGCTTATGAATTATCCATCTTTTAAATTAAAAATTGCTTAAAATTAACTTATTATTTTTTACTAAACTGATAATACTAGTAATAAGGAGGAAAAATTATGCAAAATAATAATATAATTTGTGACGTAGATAGTTGTGATTACAATGATAGTAAAGAGGGGACTTGTACTTTAAAATGTATTAAAGTATCATGTACATCTAATAGAAATAATTGTCAAACTTCTGATGAAACAGTATGTGAAAGTTTTGAAAATACAGGAAGTCCTATTACCGATAATGTTTATGAAGTAACTTCAGAAATTCAAGAATAAATTCAAATTTTTACTTTCACTTTCAAAAGTACCCCCTACTCTGCCACTATAAAGAAAGGGGAGGAAGAAACAAAATTAAAAGATCCTAAAAGGACCTTTTTTTTATACTAATTCTTCCAGAATGCTTTGGCCTATTTCAGGCAATTCTACTTCAAAATTATCAGCAATTGTAGCTCCTATATTAGCAAATGTCTCAAATGGCTTTAAACGTTTTGGTTCCTTAAAAGCTCTACTATATAATATAACTGGAACATTCTCTCTAGTGTGATCATTACCTTTAAAAGTAGGATCATTACCATGATCAGCTGTTATTATTAGTAAATCATCTAACTCTAATTTATTTAAAATAATAGGAATTTCTACATCTAATTCTTCTATTGCCCTACCATATCCTATTGCATCCCTTGCATGACCATATAAAGAATCAAAATCAGCTAAATTTACCATACATAAACCAGTAAAATTCTTACTCATTATATCCGTTAATTTATTAATAGCCTCCATATTATTAAATGCCTTAATATTTTTATTAATACCTTGTCCATCAAATATATCATTTATTTTACCTATACCAATAACATTATAATTATTTTCTAGCAAACTATCCAAAACAGTTCTTTTTGGAGGTTTAATAGCATAATCTCTTCGACCACTACTAATAAACTTATATTTACCTGAGCTACCGGAAAATGGACGAGCAATAATTCTTCCAATTCTCCAATCTTCTTCTAAAGTTAAAGCTCTAATTTTTTCACAGTATTGATACAAAGTACTTATCGGAATACTATCTTCGTGAGCAGCAACCTGTAAATCAGAATCAGCTGATGTATAAATTATTAAAGAACCATAATTAATTTGCCTATCACCCAATTCTTGAATTATTGAATCATCATTGCAACACTTATTACCAATAACTTTTCTACCAGTAACTAATTCTATACCATTCAAAATCTCAAAAACAAAGCCATTATTAAAAGTCTTAAATGGAATATCATTTTTAATGCCTACCATCTCATAATGACCATTTAAAGTATCTTTACCGGCATTTATTGGTTTAGCAATCGTATAATAAGCCTCAACATTTTCATCATCATTCATATTAATAGTATCTAAAAAACCAATTTTTTTTAAATTTGGAACAAACAAATCACATTGATCATTAACATGTTTTAAAGTATTAGCCCCATTATCTTGATAGTTGACTGCATCAATTGTTTCCCCTACTCCTAAAGAATCTAACACCATTAAAAATATTCTTTTAAATTTCATTAATTTTTCTCCTCACTTATGACTACGTGGATGATATTTATCGTAATCTTCTTTTACTTTTTGATCACTTACTTCAGTATAAATCTTTGTTGTAGAAATATCAGAATGTCCAAGCATTTCTTGAATACTTCTAAGATCTGCTCCCCTATTTATAAGATGCGTTGCGAAAGAATGCCTTAACGTATGTGGTGAAACATTTTCATTTAAGCCTTTTTTTCGTAATAAAATTTTTAAATTCTTAAAAAAGCCTTGTCTAGTAATACTCCCTCCATGATTATTCAAAAATAACTTATCACAAGCTTTTTCCTTTAATAGGCCATCTCGCACTGCTAAATATTTCTTTAAATATATAATCGCATACTCTCCTAAAGGCACAATTCTTTCTTTGCTCCCCTTTCCAAAAATATGTACAAAGGCATTATTAATATCAATGTCATTTAAAGTTAAATTAATAACCTCACTAACACGCAATCCACACCCATACATTAATTCTAACATAGCCTTGTTACGATAGTCAAATGGTGTGTTTAATTCAATATCTAAAAGCTTATCTACATCCTCAATACTCAGAGTTTTTGGCAAATTTTTTCTTAATTTGGGTCTTTCAATAAACTCAGTCACATTACTTTTAACTATTTTTTGTTTAAATAAATAACTATGAAAATTTTTTATAACTGTCAAATTATGCGCAATTGTAGAAGTAGCGTCATCACTTCTGGCTTTTAAAAACTGCACTACATCATCACTATCTATATCTTCAACTTTAAAAATCTTTCTTTGCTCTAAAAAATCTTTATATACGTCTAAGTCATTTTCATAAGATAATTTTGTTTTATCAGCTAAGCCTTTTTCAAAAATACAATAATTTATAAAGTCATCTTTAGCATCTTTAAGATTCATATACTACAATCACCACTATATATAGTATAATATTTTTTATTAAAATAAACAATTCTAACTACCAATTATTTGAGACAAATTAAACCAATTCTTGCAAAATATCTTCCATTTCTTGTTCTTCTTCTTTAGTCATTTTTTCAATATCTTGGTGTTCATCAAACCAAATTGGTAAGTTCTGTTTTTTCTCTTTTGTTTGTTTACTAGCATTAGGATTTACAATTTTTCTTAACTTTTTATGTTCTTTTTCCGTTATACGCATTGCCTCTTCAACCGTTTCAATATTAAGTCTTTTCCATTGTCCAGCAATTGTCTCCACGTAGCTCTTTTTTAATTGTTCATTATTTATCTTCAAAACATAAGCAATTAAGACATTGACAACACCAGGATTTAATTTTTGATCAACCAAGAGATTTTCAATTAATCTTTTATCTCTATCTGTAGGTTCTGCACCTTTATATTTAGCCTTTAAAAATTGATAAGGATTTAAATTCTCAAAAGCATAGACCATTTTTGCCCATTTAGAATTATCCCCTTTAGGCTTTTTTAAATAATCTGGCTGCTTATTATAAATTAATGTAGGAAGATTTCCATTATTTTCAAATTGATAATATTCACGACAACTTTTACGTAAAAGTGTTTTATCAATTAACCCCTTTTCATTAATAGAATTTCTCACTAATCCCTGCATATCTAAAGTATTCAAATTATAAGTAAAACTTAAAGCATTTATTAATTCTTTTGTATCTTTATTAAAACAATGATCATTAATTTGTGACGTAGGAATACTTGCTATAAGTAAATTAAAATCAATTCCTTTATTTATAATAATATTATTAGAATCCCTTTTAGTAACATCACTTTCTATTTCTAAGACAGAACCTTTTACAGACGTAAAAACATCATCAAAACTAAGAGTAATATCTTCATAATCCCTTAAATTAATACGCGGTATTTTATAATAATTAAGTATTTTTTCATATTCTTTTTTTCCTAAATTATTATAAAGAACAATATTTAGTATAGGATGATTAAAAAATTCGTTTGGTGACAATGGTGAAAATATTAAATAAGCATAATGATTAATATTATCCTTTTTTAAATAAGTTTTAATTAACCCTACTCCTTCTAATTTTTCTCTAGCTATAACAATGTCTTCTAATTTTAACTGCATAGTAGCCATAAGATGATGATGAGTTAAATCTTCACTCATTATTTCCAATTTATCTAAATCATCTAATAAAGTAAAATATAAGGATGTAGCTGTATATCCTATTATTGGTTGATAAAGCATAGAAATAATTTTTCTATCTTTGTCACTTAAAACCGTTTTATTTAAAACTATATAAGTATCAGCTGGCAATATAGTAATATTTTTCAAAGATTACACCTACCTTCTCCAAATAAAAGTTCATAGTACAAATATATTATACACCATCAGCAAGTTGATTTATAGATAAAACTCCAATTTTAACAAACAAAAACAAGCTTATAAAGTTTGTTTCATTTTAAGACATATTAATTATAAACATATCTATTAAAAAGTTACAGTCTACATCTTGAGTCTTAGTTTTTAAATCAATTTTTTCCAACTCAATCATTAATTTTAATAATTCCTCTTCACTATAATATTTTGTTAATTCTTTTGTTTTAGCAATTCTATAATCTGATTTTTCTTGTAAAACATCAGCTATTTGCTTATTACCAAGATTTTTCTTTTCTAATATCTTCACTTGATAAATTATCCTAATTTGACTAGCAACTAGACCTATTATAGCAAGAGGCTCTATATCATATGCAAGCAATTCCTTATACTTTTTAAGTGCCTCCTTTTTATCCTTTAAAGCTAAACTCCTAACAAACGAAAAAGTTAAATCCTTAGAATCACCTAATTTCATAACTACAAGATTTAATACATCCTGTTGTGTTATCTTTTTACTATCAAAAGCATAATCTTGTAGTTTATGACATTCATTTGCAAGCTTAACAGTATCTTCCTTACAATACTCTTTTAATAATCTTATAACACCCGTCTCTAAAGTATAATCTTTAAAAGCCTTTTTTATAAAAGATTCAATATCAACTTTAGGCTGAAGATAAGTTAGCTTTTTCTTTAATTCTTTAGTAATTTTTAAAGTATTATTTAATTTATTTGCTACAACTATTAATAAATTATCAGGATTAGGATTATCTATATATTTATATAAATGCTCAATATTATCTTTTTCTTCAACTAGATTAATATTTTCAATTTTCTTGATTATAATAACTTTTTTAGGACTTAAAAAACTATAAGTATCTAAATCTTCTAAAGGCTGCTGCAAAGATGAAATATCTAAATCATATATACTTCTAGATGCAACTTCAAAATTGTTCTTTTTAATAATCTCTTCGATATTATCATCTATAGCAACATCGTCTAAACTTTCTAACAAATAATTATTCATTTCTTAATATTTGCTCTACACGCTTAAAAATATCTTTTAACATTTTTGTATTTTTGCCACCACCCTGGGCAAATGTAGGGCTACCTCCACCATTACCATCAGCAGTAACTGAAACTTCTTTGACAACTAAACCAGCATTGACTAAAGTATTATTGCTACGGCAAATAAAATTAATAGAGCGATCTTTCTTTACATTAGCAAAGAAAACGACACCCTCTTTCATCTGATTTACCAAATTATCTGCAATTGTCTTTAAAAGATTAACATCTTTATCAGTTACTTCCATAATTAAACCAGTTATTCCATTATAATCCTTAATTTTTTCACGATATATATCCAAGTTATCTAAAGTTTTCTTTTCTCTTTCAATAAAATAATTTTTTTCTAAAGTCTTTACTTCTTGAAGAATATATTGTAATTCATTACGATTAAAAACAATATCCTTATAAGAAACCGGTTTATCATTATTAATATTAACATCAAAATTCAATACTATTCCTTCATTTTTAGCATTTTCAATTATCTCTCTAGATTTTAATAAAAGTTTTATCATTTCATCATTATAAGGTTTTATTGCCTCAAATAAAGCCTTTTCTATTTTATCATTGGTAACCGCCTCAATACGATAGACATTACTTCCTTTAGATTCACAACTAACGATAGCCATTTTCTTAATATCCTTAGTATTACTAGCATGTGTTCCACCACAAAGTTCAATTGACTTACCAATTTTAACTACTCTAACCATTTCACCATATTTTTCACTAAATAAAGCCATGGCTCCCATATTTTTTGCCTTATCAATTGGCATTATTTCCGTTGATACAATAAGATTTTTACTAATCATTTCGTTAGCAAATTTTTCAACTTCCATAATAGACTCATCTGATAGTTTTCCCGAATAAGTAAAATCAAAACGTAACTTCTCATCATCCACGTAACTTCCAGCCTGTTTAATTGTATTAGAAACAACTTGTTGCAATGAATATTGAAGGATATGGACCGTTGAATGATTAGCCTCAATTCTTCTACGACGATCTTTATCTATTACAAGTTCACATTCATCATTTTCATGAATAACTCCATCGAGTAAACGCACCTTATGAATATGCTGAGAATTTGGTCCCTTGAATACAGAAACAACACGAGCTTTAAAATTTTTGCCAATAATCATTCCAGTATCACTAACTTGTCCACCAGATTCCGCATAAAAACAAGTTCTTTCAATCGCAATATAGGTATCATGATCAATTGCTTTAACTCTATCATCATGAGAAAAAATAGCTATAACTCTACTTTTCAAACGATAAATACCATAAGCAAAATCACTATGATCCTTAAAATCAAGTAAAACTTTCTTCTGACTAGCCATTTGAGTCTTATTTTTAGCATTCTTCTTTGCCAATTCCTTCTGAGCCATCATATATTTATCAAATTCATTTTTGTCTACCTTATAACCTAAATCTTTTAAATATTCTTCAGTTAACTCAAAAGGAAATCCATAAGTATCATAAAGTTTAAATGCCTCTTCACCACTAATATATCCATCATTTGATTCTTTGACCAATTCTTTTAATCTTCTTTCTCCTGCCTCTAGAGTCTTTAAGAAAAGCTTTTCCTCTTCTAATACTAATGTTTCCACCAAAGGACGTTTTGCCGTTAAATAAGGATATGCCTCCTTCATAACATCAACTACATCACTAACAATTTTATACATAAAAGGACACTCTAAACCTAGTTGTCTTCCAAAACGAACACTGCGACGTAAAAGTCTTCTTAAAACATAGCCACGACCAACATTTTCAAAGCAAGCACCATCAGCCAAAGCAAATGTAATAGCTCTAATATGATCGGCTATAATTTTAAATTCCTTTTGACCTACATATTCAAAATTAGCTAATTCTTCAATATGTTTAATTATCGGTTTAAATAAATCAGTTTCAAAATTAGAATCAACTCCCTGAAAAATACAGCACCATCTTTCTAGTCCAGCTCCTGTATCTATATTTTTACTAGGAAGTTCCTTATATTCACTTCTTTTTACTCCCTCTTTAGAATTAAATTGACTAAAAACATTATTCCAAATTTCCACATAACGCTCTTGATCTTCATCATTTTTAAATTTTTCCAAAGCATTATTATCTGGATCGTATTTTTCACCTCTATCAAAGAAAATTTCACTATCAGGTCCACAAGGCCCTTCCCCTATTTCCCAAAAATTTCCAGAAAGAGGTACAATATGACTCGGATCTAATCCAACATCTACCCATCTTTTTTTAGCAACTTCATCGTCACTATAAACAGTTACGTATAATAAGTCTTTATCTATTCCAAAGTATTCTTCACTAGTTAAAAGTTCAAAAGCATAACCAATTGCCTCTTCTTTAAAGTAATCACCAACAGAGAAATTACCCATCATTTCAAAAAAAGTTTGATGCCTTTTAGTAATTCCAACATTTTCAATATCATTAGTTCTAATACACTTTTGTATATTAACAATTCTCCTAGAATCAGGTACTTCTGTTCCATCAAAATATTTTTTTAGTGGAGCAACACCAGCATTTATCCAAAGTAGGCTATCATCATTTATTGGTATTAAAGGAGCACTTTCGTACATTTTATGACCCTTCTTAGTAAAAAAATCAAACCACATGTCTCTTATATCATTATGACTCATATATTTCATATTACTCACCTCTAATATCTTTTAATATTTCTTCTAATCTCTCTATATATTGATCAATGGTGCCATTATTAAGAATAAAATAATCAGCATAAGCAATAGGACCACCTTTAGCTAAATTTTCTATTTCTGAAACATCCCTTTTAATAATATTATCCCTATCAAAAGGACGTATATCACGTCTACCAACCCTATCATACCTTATGTTTTTATCATTAACAATAGAAATCATTTTCAAACTATCGCCAAAACTTTCTTTTAAAGTCAAATACTCATCCCAAGAATAAAGTCCATCTAAAACAGTATCATTTTTAAGATAACTTTCTTTAATTTTGGGCAATAGTACAATAGCCATTGTTGCCATACCATAATCTTTTCTTAATTTTTCTCGCATATATTTCTCATTATCTGGAGTTATTTCCATATTAGCCTTTTTTAATTCATCTAAGACAACTCCACCAAAATAAATCTTTGTAAACCCTTTTTTTTCTAAGTAATCAGTCGCAATGCTTTTACCACTACCACTCATTCCTACTATTGCAATTAATTTATTCATATAATCTCACTCTTTTCTATATTTTGGACTATTTTTTTGGCCTCTTCTTTTAATTTAGTAAGTGATTCATTTTTTACAATATAATCAAAATCATTATAATCCTTTATTTGCGTTTCAGTTATATGATTAGCCTCTTCATTATGTAAATCATTATCATAATTTTCTCTAATCAATTTTATTGTAAAAACATCCTTATATTTAGCTTTGATACTCTCAAACTCATCAATAAGTCTAGCATCTGTAATAATAAAGGTATCAAAAAAATTGCTCAAGATTTCAATATCTTCATAAAGTCTTGTAAGTAAAAAATCCTTTTTCCCCATCTTTTCTTTTATAATTTCAATTCCCATTTTTTGCAAAAATTCCCTAGGTTTATTAGTATCTGTACCATCCCAAGAAAAATATCTTCGAGCATATGTATATAAAGGTTCTGTAATATGCATCACACAAGGTTTATAGCCATATTCCTTCAATTCATCTCTTAAATAATTACCAAAAGTACTTTTACCACATCTAGCTTGTCCACCAATAACAAATAGTCTCATTTTACTCTCCTTTTAAAAACAAATAAAAGACCACACACTAGGAGGACATAAAAGCCCGGTACCATCCTAATTTGGTCTTAATTGTAATAACGGTTTTTACCGATAAAACTCCTAAAGTAGCTTCCTAAACTATTATTATTAACTTTCACCACACGTTAACTCTCTAAAAATAAATCATTTAGTACTAATCTTTAATCAACATTTTATTCTCCTATTAATGTTTCCCTTTTATTTCTTTTATCAACGACTTTTTCAACAATACCCAGTTTCTCATTTATAAATACTAAAATTACCTTAACACATGCAATAACCGGTGTTGCTACAACCATACCTATAATACCAAAGAAATGTTGAAAAATCAATAACCCTACCATTATTGTTACCGGGTGAAGTTTCATAGTATGACCCATAATCAATGGTTGATAGAAATTATTTTCCAACAATTGGACAACTACAATTGAAATAATACAACAAATTCCCGTTAATGGCGACATTGTAAAACCAACTATTATAGCCGGTATAGCCCCAATATATGGTCCAAAATAAGGAATAATATCAGTGATAGCACAAAACAAAGCAAATATCATAGGTGCCTCTAAACCAGCAATAGTTAAGCCAATACTTTGCGTAACAAAGACTAAAAGCATAACCAAGAAAACACCCTGAATATAATTTCTAAGTGATGTATTGATTCGTTCCATTAAGTCTTTATAACCACTCTGCCATTTTCTAGGCATCATTTTCTTTAAACCCAAATTTATTTTATTAAAATCAAATAACATGTAAAAGCCTATCATTAGACCTAGAATAATTGTCATTCCACCACTAAATAAACCTTTTATAAAGCCAAAAATATTTTCTGGTAAATCCGTTGTTAACCCAACACCAAATGATTCAATTGATTCATATATTTGTTTTTTAATATCTGTTAATTTTATAAAGTCATCATTAACACTATCAAAAACATTATCAATAAATACACCAATATCTTTTATAATATCAGGAATAGTTGCTACAAAATCTTTTATTTGATCTAAAAATGTTGGTATAATTAGCCACAAGAACAGAGTAATAGCTCCTAATAATAATATATAGACTATTATACAAGCAACAACGCGAGGAATCTTCTTATTTTGTAAATAATTAACAGCAGGGTCCAGTATCCATGCTATAATAAATCCCATAAAAATTGGAGATATAACAATTAGTAATTCTTTTAAAAAACCTAAAACCATCCATTCTTTAATAAGATAAGTACCAAGCAATACCAATGCTATAATAGCCATAATATAACCAATATTAATAAGTTTTCTACCCGTACCTAAAATACTATTTAAACTATTTAAATCTACTTCAGTATCTTTTTTCTTTTTAAACATATTTACAAATCCTCCTAATTAGATTATAACACTATTTCATTTAATATTCTATATATTTATTGTATAATATTTTTAGGTGATTATTTTGAAGACAATTACGAAGTATATAGAAAACGAATATATTATTAAAAACTCTCGTTTCATAACCATTATATATCCTTTAAAGGAATTATCTGAAATAAACAATTATCTTAATAAAGCCAAAATCACATACCCTAAAGCTACCCATTATACTTATGCCTATGTTTTTGCTGATATAAAAAAAGCATCCGATGATAACGAACCTAGTGGTACTGCCGGTATTCCCATGCTAAGTATCCTAGAAAAAGAAAATTTAGATAAAGTCCTTGCTATTACGATAAGATATTTTGGCGGAATTAAATTAGGTGCTGGAGGCTTAGTAAGAGCATATTCAAAATCTTTGAAAATGGCACTAGATAAAGCCAACATAAAAGAATTAATAAAAGGATATTTAATAGAATTAACTTTTTCCTATAATGATCAAAATAAAATATCTAATCTTATAAAAGATATGACTATTTTACAAAAAGAATACTTAAAAGATATAAAATATTTAGTAGAAATACCTTTAGATAAGATTAACATTCTAAATAATTATAAATATAAGATTATAAAAGAAATAGAAATTATAAATCAATAAGTTTCAAGCAAATTATAAAAATCGTGGCTATTCCCCACAATTTTTTTTCTTTACCAATTTTTTTTCATATTGCATTTTCTTTTCATAAAAACAATAATGACAAAGAGGTTCATACGTAACATTATTTTCTCCGTCAATAGCTACTTGTTCTCCTTCTAAAGTAAATTCACCATTAACAAACCTAGAATTAAACATAGCTTTTCTTCCACACTTACAAATTGTCTTCATCTCTTCTATTGATTGAGCTATTTCTAAAAGTCTAGTTGATCCAGGAAAACCATTTCCCTTGAAATCCAGTTTAAGTCCATAACAAATTACCGGTATATCTAGGAAAACCACTATTTGTAATAATTCTTCTGCTTGCTTTGGCTCTATAAATTGTGCCTCATCTACTAAAATACAGGCAGCATCACAACAATTATCTTTTACATATTGAAAAACATTTTCCTGAGCCTCTATTAAATGATCTACTTTTCTTGAAATACCAATCCTTGAAACAGTCGTATCTTCTCCTTTAGTATCAATTTTTGGCTTTAAAACCACGACTTTTTTCCCTTGTTCTTCATAATTATGTGCTACCTGCAATAATAGTGTTGATTTGCCACTATTCATAGCCCCATATCTAAAATATAATTTTGCCACTTAAACTCACTCCTTATAATACAAAAATAAAACACACCAATACTCTTAATAATTATTATAATACAATCACCTACACTAATCAATCGAACAACTATTTAATTA